>JAYSXU010000694.1:0-3213 GCA_043716965.1 Fimbriiglobus sp. | reverse complement strand
TCAGACCTACAACGCTGGGCGGCCTACGGGTTTCTAGCCTACTTCGGATTGCTCTTCGCCTCGACAGTCGTCACGTTTTCGGTCGTTTACTACGGGTTGACCGTCCGCGACATGATCCACGGTCTGCCATCGGCCGAGTCTGAGTGCCTGATGTACAGCCTGAGCGTACTGACCACATCACCTATCAGCGGGGTCGATCTAATAAGCCGACCGGCCCGACTGGCATACTGTTTGGAGTTGGCAAGTACCGTTCTGCTCATTACTGTGTTCGTGGCCGGCTTCGGCATTGGCCTGTCTATCGACGCGAAGGTGCCGACTCGAATTAAGCGGGTGCAGACTGACTTCGCACGTCTTTACAAAAAGCTGCTCGATGAATATGATGCGGACCTTAGATCTACAATGCAGGATAAAAAAATTCTTAACAAGCAATAGTTTGCAAAGTCAGTCTTGTGGCATTTCGATCAATGTACCTATTCGGTCAGTATAGATTTATAAGGACTACAGACACAATCCTGCGACCAAGCTTTCTGCTGCTACGGTGTAATACTACGACGCCACGACTTCCGTCTTCACCCGCGTCGGGACCATTCGTAAGCCTGTCGCGCCGGTTTGGTTGCCGGCGTTGCCGGACTCGTGGTACTCGGCGTCTTGGTTGACGTGCCACAGGTCGTATACCGGGCGGCCCGCTTTGATGTTCTCGACACACAGCATCGCCGTCATCATCGCGTGGTCTTGGTTGTTGTACTTGTGCATCCCGTTGCGACCGATGAGGTGCAAGTTCGGGTAATTCTCGCTAATTTCTTTGCGGATCTTCTCGACGTGGGTGGCGTAATCGTCGTCGTACACCGGGTACGCTTTGGGTTGACGGACAACGCAGCCGTCGATCACGTCTTCTTCCTTCGCCAAGCCGATTTGGGCCAGTTCTTTTTTCGCCAACGCAATCAACTCCGCATCGCTGGCGGTCCAGAGACCATCCCCTTCGAAGCAGAAGTATTCCAGACCGTAGCAGTTGAGCGATGGGTCGGGCACCATCTCAGGCGACCACGATTTGAAGTTTTGGACGCGACCCACTTTCACGTTCGGGTCGTGGATGTAGATCCAGTTGTCGGTGAATTGGTTCTTGTCCTTCAAGATCAGCGACACCGTGAGGAAGTCGCGGTAGCGTAGCTTCGAGGCGGCGTGGCGGGCGGCATCACTGGTGCGCGGTGACAGGCCGTAGACCAAGTGTTGCATCGGTGCCGTGCTGATGACGTGTTCGGCAAACTCTTGCTGGAAATCGCCGTTGGCGTCCGTGTGGTTAATCGCCCACAAGCGTTTCTGTTGGTCCCAGTGTAAGCCGACGACCTTGCGGCCCAACTCGATCGTGCCGCCTTGCTCACGGGTTTTGTCGGCACAGGCTTCCCACAACATCCCCGGCCCGAATCGCGGGTAACGGAAGGTGTTGATGAGGGTCTTAATGACTTCACCACGCGACGTGGCTTTCGGCTTCCAAATCGCGTTCAGGATGGCCGACTTCAGGGACAACCCCTTGATGCGCTGGGCGGCCCAATCGGCGGAGATTTCTTGGCAACTCATGCCCCACACTTTTTCGGTGTAGGTCTTGAAGAAGATGTTGAACAGCCGCGAACCGAACTGGTTGGTCACCCAATCTTGAAAGCTCTTCGGGTTCTTGGTCGGGAATGCTTGTGCCCACAGGTACGACAGCACGCAGCGCGTTGATTCCAGCACGCCGAGCTTGGTCAGCGCTTCGCCGCCCTTGAGCGGGTACTCGAAAAACTGGTTGTTGTAGAAAATCCGCGACGACCGGGGGCGGTCCAACATGTCGTCCGGCAGAATCTCCGTCCAGAATTCTTCGACTTCCTTCGACTTCGAGAAGAAGCGATGCCCGCCAATGTCGAAGTGAAAATCCTTGTACCGGACCGTCCGCGAGATGCCGCCCACATAAACGGGGTCCGCTTCCAGGACCGTCACGGGAATGTTCTGTTTCGACAATAAATACGCGGCGGTCAACCCAGCAGGGCCAGCACCGATGATGGCAACAGATGTCTCGTGCATGGCGTTCCTAGGCCGACGGCAGGGGGTGTCTGCCGAAGTCTAGTTCACACTTTTCAGACGGCGCGGAAATCTAGAGTGGCTCCGGCGAACCGTGTTCTAGAGTTGATGAAAATTCTGACTCCGGCGGAAGATGGCCCCGGTAGGGGTCACGGGTTGTAGCCACAGGTGGAGCGCTTCGCGTAACCCGTGGAACCAGGATTGCGAATTTTCGACTGCCCTGGAGGGGCAGAGGAATTTCTTCGCCCCTCCAGGGCAAGTGTCGGGTGAGAGTCGGTGCCCACGGGTTGCGCGAAACGCTTCACCCGTGCTACACCCCGGTGCCCCTTCAGGGCACTCAGCAAGCATCGCTGCGGTGTAGCAATACCAGTCCATCAACAGCTACGTTGCTTAATCAATGAACACCGGACTGATAACAACAACTGAAACAAACACGGCGCCTGCGATCACGCCGCCCCCGAAAGCGATGCTTTCGCCACTCGCCCCGTCCTCTGCTACCAGAATCAACCGTTGGCTTGCCGGTGTTTCGGGCGGTGTCCTGGCTGTCATTCTGGCGATCAACATCCCGGTGATGTTGCGGATGCCGTTCGATTGCGACGTGGTGCTGTACGACGTGTTCGCGCGAAACATGGCCGACGGGCAACTGCTCTACCGCGACATGCTCGACAACCGCCCGCCGACGATGACGTTGATTCACACCGTCTTTCGCACGCTGTTCGGCGGGTCGATTGAAGCGTTGCGAATCTTTGATCTGCTGATCGTGGGAACGGCGATCACGTTGCTGGCCCGATTCACGCACCCCAGTCGGTGGGATTGGCAACTGCTCACCGGAACCGTTCTTACGGCGTTTTATTGCAGCACGAACGAGTTGTGTCACGCGCAAGGCGACGTGTGGCTTTGCACGCCACTCCTCGCCGCACTGACCCTACGCCGCGCACAACTGGCACGCCTAATCTCGGGCCGTTCTCGTATCTCGATTACCATTCTCGAAGGGTTCATCTGGGGCTGTGCCGTCTGGATCAAACCGCACATGATGGCCGTGGCTGCCGTGGTATGGCTGACAGGCGCCGCTTGGTGTTGGCTGCTCGGAACGCGGCTGACGACACTGCTTCGGGACATCATCCCGTTGCTGATTGGCGGCTTGGCGTGCGGTGCAATCGG
>JAYSXU010000693.1:0-9629 GCA_043716965.1 Fimbriiglobus sp. | reverse complement strand
ATTATCGGGGCCGCGCCAAGGTTACTTCATCTCCTGGTGACGATCCACCATTGGTAGGTGTCGTTGGCGAAGCAATGAATGCCAGCAACGTAAAGTCGATCGAAGCAGCATATCGCGTTACTTTCCAAGAAGTACGAGCAGCGGCACTTGCCGGAATTGACATCTCACTAGAAAAGGCTTTGGGCGCAAAAGAGATGGTAATGCGCGAAAGTAACCGCATCTCCTATCTTGGAGATCCGATGGCTGGATTATATGGGCTGTTTACTTTTCCGCTATTGCCCAAGGTTTTGTCGCCGCGAACTGCTCTTGGGTGTACCGTTCAAACTGCCGGAAGCCTCGTAGCACCGCCATCAGTTGTTCCTGTTGCCTGGTGTCCCGCTCCTCGACATCCGTGGCGAGCGTCAGCAGAAGTTCTTTCAGCGTCTTCAATTCCCGTTGCTGGTTCGCCGCAAGTTCATGCAACTCGTGATCCGGTTGCGGCATCATCGGCGGAGTTACAACCGGGATCGGGGTGGGTGATCCCCAACGAACGGTGAACTCGTTGGCGTCCGCGCGTACTTCCAATTTCGGCAGCAGTGCGAAGAACAACAGGCTGGCCGCGAGCGTCGCGCCAACTGCCGCAACCCGCTTCCACCGACGACTGCTGCGGACTTGGCGTTCGAGGGCCGCACAATAGATCGCCGCGACATCAACCGGCTTCGGCGAGGACGTGTCAATTCTGTTCAACAATATTTGGACGTGTCGCAACTCGACTGTATCCAGCATCTCTTGTTCGACTTCGTCATCGGTCATACAGTTTCCCCCCTTGATGATTCGGGACCAAAGCCCAGGGTGCTGAGGCGTTCGTGCAGTTGCCGCATGGCCACCGTGAACCGCGATTTCAACGTGCTGGCCGGGGTGTTGAGTAGTCGCGCCATTTCTTCAAATCCCATGTCTTCGTAATGCCGCAACACCACGACTTCATGCAGCGGTTGCGACAACTCCGCAAGGGCGGCTTTCACAGCGGCACTTTGCTCATGCTGCAACACGATCACTTCGCCAGGACTCTCACCGCCCGGTGGCTCCGCTTCGGGCAAGGGTTGGGTCGGGTGGCGAGTTTGCTTCCGGGCCGCGTCGCGGGCTAGGTTCAGCGCGATCTGAAACAACCACGTCGAAAACTGCCCGGTCTCACTGTACTTGTGCGCCGAAACATAAACCCGCAGAAACACCTCTTGCGTCAAATCGTTCGCCGTTTCCGGGCATTGCGTCAACCGCATCAGGAACCGCCCGATGCGGGTTTGCCACGCGCCAACCAATTGCTCGAACGCCACCCGGTCACCACTTTGCCAGCGACGGATCACGTCAGCATCAGGTTCGGGAAGCGGACTCGGCATGGTGTCCCGGTGGGTGGCCTTACGATTGTGAAACGCCGGTCGTGTCGGAATCGACGAACGGAAAACGCCGCCCGATTCTCGGGCGGCGTTTTTCATTCAACAGGTATAGATGTCACAGGTATAGTTAAAAGCTCGGGGGTCAAAACAAGAATATCCACCGCAGAGACACAGAGGACGCAGAGGAAGCCATTAGGATTGGTTTTGGATTGCTCTGCGCTCTCTGCGTCTCTGCGGTGAACATTCTTTTCAGAGGCCCAGAGAATCTAGCTACATCCGAGGGCATTACTGCGCTTCGGTCACGAGGACTTCCCGCAACCGGAGGGAACCCTCTTCGCCGGATGTCGTGGAATAAAACTCCAGCAATCCCGAAGTCGCTCCTTGCATGTCGATGGGAACAAGGACTTGTCGGTAGCCATTTGTGGTCGGGGGTAGCGCGAGAACCTCGTAGGTGCGGTTGCCGCCGAACGTTTGCCGCAGGCGGACGCTGACTGCAGCAGTTTCGCTCCCGGTGCGATACACGATGCGGGCCAACGCTTTCCCGGTGGTCGGTTTGAACTCCTGGGAGTTCAACAACATCCCGCCGCCGCCGGAAAGAATCCGCATGCCGAGTGCCATGCGCCCCTCGGCACCGTCGGCAAAGTATTCACAAACCGTGTCGTTTTTATCGACCCAGCGGTACCACATCGACGGGAGTTTGCCGGTGCCGGTTTCTTCGATGATGTTCATCTTGCGAGTCGTCCCGACGTCCTGGGTGACGACTTTCATGGTGAACGGCTCTTGCGTGCCCAGGTCCAATTTCATCAACGGCGTCTGCATCGGTGGCTCTTCGGACACGGCGAGGGCACGGATCGAAATCGGGTGATTCGCCTGGGTGTAGTTGTGAAACTCCACGAACCCCGCCGTGGCACCCTTCAAGTCGAGGTCGATTTCCTGGGTTTTCCATTCGCCGTTGGTCACGGGTAACTTGCTGACTTCAAACGCCGGTTGTTGGCTCGGTTTCGTAGGCCGGAACTTGACCATAATGCCCGCCCCGGCCACGACGGTCAGATATTCGACGCGGACTTTGCACTTGGGCTGGTTGAATTGCAGGTCCGGACTGAGCAGCATCGCCGAAGCCGGCCCGGTCAGCGTGGCCATATTGATGCTGAGGCTGCCCTTGGTTTCCGCGATCGAAAATTCGACTTCCGAGTCCTCGCTCCACGACTGAGACCGCCAACCAGCGGGTAGCTTCCCGTCGCCGGTTTTGCTCTGGGTCGTCCACTTTTTCGCATCGGGTTTCGCCGGATCAGAGGCTACCATCCGTGCACGTTCGGAATAGGGCTTCACTCCCGTTAAGTCGAGTTCGTAGAGTGTGGCGCCCAACGCAATCACGGGTCCGGTGCGGGGCTTCGGCGGTGGTGTTTTGGTGACTTTGGGATCGCCCGTTTTAGTCGTCGTCGGTGCGGTGGGTGCAGTCTTAGTGACCGTCGGTGTGGCAACGGTCGGCACGGTCGTGGCCGCCTTGTCTGGCCCTTTTTGGATTGGTACGACCGCGACATTGCCGGAACCGCCGCTTGTGAACACGGCACCAGCGATGCCACCGGCGACCATGAGGAGTGCGAACAGTCCGATGAGAACGTACCGCAACTTCGAGCGCGATTTCTTGGCGTTCAATGTCGTGGTTGCGGCGTCAGAAATCCGCTTCGTCCGACCGCTGACCACTTCGTTCAGTGTGTTTTGCAAGTTGCTGGATTTGCCGAGGTTGCTCCGCGACAGGGTGGCCACGACACGGGCGTTGTTGGGCAACCACGGGCCGAGAGCGGCAATCACTTCGCTGGGCGTTTGGAAGCGATCGGACGGTTTCTTGCGCAACATCTTCACGACGACATCGGCAAGCCCTGGCGGGAAGGTGCGATCAATCGTGTCTAGCGACGGCGGCTCTTTCATCTGATGTTGCAGAAGCTTCTGGGTCGTGTTGCCTTCAAACGGCGGCTTCCCGGTCACGAGTGTGAAGAACGTCGCACCGAGGCTGTAAATATCGGCGCGGATGTCCAAGTCCGGGCTGTTCATCGCTTGCTCCGGCGAGATGTAATCCGCCGTGCCGACGACCGCGCCCTTGTCCAGAATTTCGGTCAACTTGTCGTTTAACTCGAACGACCGCGCCAGCCCCATGTCGAGAATTTTCACCGTGCCGTCTTTCGCCAGGATCAAGTTGCCCGGCTTGATGTCCCGGTGAACAAAGCCTTTTTCGTAAGCGTGTTGCAAACCCGCGGCGGCTTGGAGGACGTGTTCGACGGCGCGACCACAGGCCATCGGGCCGCTGCGATCGACGATTTGATCCAACGTCTGGCCTTCGACGTATTCCATCACGAGGAAGTACATGTCCCCCTGTTGGGCGACATCAAAAATCCGCACGATGTTGGGGTGATCGAGTGCCGCAGCAGCACGGGCTTCCCGCAGGAACCGCTCCACGGCCACTTTGTTCATCCCGTCGTTGGGTGACAGCACTTTGATGGCGACACGCCGCCGCAACGTCTCGTGTTCAGCCAAATAAACTGCCCCCATGCCGCCCTGGCCGATTTGATCCCGGATGACATACGAACCGAGTCGAAAGCCCCGATACCGCCCGGACAACAACAGCTTCGCCTGGAATGCCGTGAGCACGCCGCGTTTGACCAGAAGCGCCGCCGTCTGCATCGGATCTTCGGAGAGTTCTGGGTTTTGTTGGAGTTGTTGGTCCAGCGCGTCTGCCGGGCAGATACCACTTTTCCGAACAAGGTCCAACAATTCAACGGTTGACGCAGGTACTGCCATAGCAATTCGGTCCACAACCGGGAAAGCGATTCGGGGAGTCTGTCAGTCACGACTGGTACAGTTTAACAATATCCCACAGTGCCGCGCAACACTGCCCGAAACTTCCGCCAAGAATTCCCCGGCATCGACCCACCATCCGAAAGCGACTAACCCGGAGCGTTCCCGAGCGGTCGTCGTTCTCGTGAGCCGGGTGACCGTCACATTTGTTGGTGGAAGTTTGCAGAGAGGCGGTCGGATTTCAGGCGTTCAGCCCAATCCCCGCGAGTTAAGCGATCAGAATTGAATCGGCAAAGGGTTTCGTCGGTTGCGGTGGCTTCAGATGGTGGGCCTGTTTCCGCAACTCGTTATACATCAGCAGCAAAAGTTGGGCCGCCGCACGGCGATCCCCCTGTTGAAGCTGGTCAAGCAGTCGCGTCACGTCATTCATGACGACGATTGTATCGGATTGCCACCACACTCGTGTACCCGGCGAACGGCGCGCCGTGAGTCCGCCGGTGTTGGGCCGAACCACACGGGAACAGCGCGACGTGTGCCGAAGCACACCGGCGGACTGACGGCGCGCCGTTCGCCGGGCAAATCATTTCAGCTATACGCCACCGGGACTTCTACTGTGTAACACCTGTACACCGCAGGGTGGGTCCAAGTTTGACAGTGGTTCTGTTCGCAAGAGTGGAACCGATTGTCGCTCCGGGGTTACCCCGGAGGCTTTGTATTATCTGAGCCTGGAAGCGCACGACATGAGGGGCGCTACCACGCCCGACCTGTCGCGCCGGACGAGTCTCGTTGGGCCACCCTGCGGTCTCTTTTGAAACGATCACGGAATCCGATCGGATGCCACGACCCAATCAACAAGACCGGTTTCATCGCAACTTGGTCGCCGCATTTCTCACGAGCGATTGGACCGCGAAATCACTTCGGAATGTGGCGCGGCAAGCGACTGGGAAATCCCTTCGGTGGATGCCGACGCTCGTGAACCGGGTGTTGAAAGAGTTCCCGACGAAACCCGATTTCGAGCAAATACTCGGTTTCCTGAACACCGACGTGCGGTTGCGGCTGGCCTGCCGATCGAAGTCGTTGCCGGTTTGCATGATCTTCGTCCCACCCCGTGTGATGACCGCGCCGCCCGCTGCGGCCGGTGCTCTCGACCTCCCACAACTGGCGACCGAAGGGGCACTTGCGAAGTGGTTGGGCGTTGCGCATGGGAAGATGTTGTGGTACGTCGATCCAGCCGGACGGAACCGCAAACATCCCGCCGGGCCGCTTCGCACGTATCGCTATCGTTGGGTGGCAAAACCGGGCGGTCGCGCGCGGTTGTTGGAAATACCGACCTTCAAGTTGAAGCAGCTTCAACGCAAGATTCTCGCGGACCTTCTCGATCGGATTCCCCTCCACCCCGCCGCCCACGGGTTTCGCCCCGGCCACTCGATTGTGACGAACGCGAGTGTGCATTGCGGTAAGCGGGTCGTGGTGCGGTTCGACCTCGCGGACTTCTTCCCGAGCGTCTCCGCCACTCGTGTTTACCGAACCTTTCGCACCTTCGGCTACCCCGAGCGGGTCGCGCGGTTGCTCACCGGCTGCTGCACCACGTCCGTTCCCGCCGACATCTGGAAATGCCGGCCAAACCCAGCGACGGACGGTTCGGACCATTAGATCGGGCAGCGGTTCGCCTCCCGACACCTCCCTCAAGGCGCGCCGACTTCCCCCGCCCTGGCGAACCTGGCCGCGTACCCACTCGATCGCCGCCTTTTCAAACTCGCCGCCTCAATGGACGCGGACTACACCCGATACGCGGACGACCTCACCTTTTCCGGCGGCGACGAACTCACACGCGGCATGACGCGGTTCGTGGCACTCGTTGCCGTCATTGTTCGGGAAGAAGGGTTCAAGCTGAACTCACGCAAAACGAGGGTCATGCCACGAAGTGTTCGCCAACGGGTAACCAGGGTCGTCGTGAACGTAAAACCGAACGTGACGCGAGATGAGTACGACCGCCTGAAAGCCACCCTGACCAACTGCATTCGTCACGGACCAACCACACAAAATCGTGAAAGTCACCCCGACTTTCGCGCCCACCTGTCCGGACGAATCGCCCACGTCGCGGCAATCAACGCAGTGCGAGGCCGAAAACTCTGGCTCCGCTTCGACCAGATCACGTGGCCGACGAACCCGATTTTTGAAGGGGATGTACCAAGTGGAAAAGGTTCTATGCAGAGTTTATGAAATCATTCACCGCGTCAAGGCTATGATGGAAATGACGCTAGAATTGCTTGTCCCGTAACTAAGTGTAACTTCAACGACTACATTCCCTCCGACATTCCTCTAGCAGCCACTCTATGAAATTTCCGATTCTTAAAGACAACGATCGGCCATTTCATCCGCTCAAAAACAGTGGCTGCCCGATCTGTGGTTCCCAGTTCACCGGAGGACTGGTTTACCTGTGCGGAGGGGCGATCCCGCAGGAGGAGAGTGATCCCAATCTGCTTGGGTTCTTGCACGTCGGATTTCACAGCGCTTCGACAGAGTGTATCGGAAGCACCGACCTCGACATTGTTGAAAATTTGCGCGGCGGGCAGTTCGATTTCGGCTTCTGTTCAACTCCCTGTCTTCGACAGTTTTTCTCATCCATCGTCGATCAGTTGGAAGCCCAGTTATGACGGCTAAACTTTACTCTCCTCGGAAGACAGTAGCCGCAGATCGTGTCACTCGCCTCACTACGCCTTGCGGAAATACAGGCGGACGGTGGTGCCCCATTTGGGGTCGGATTCGACTTCGATGTGGCCGCCGGCGCGGAATAAGATGTCGCGAACAATCCGCAAGCCGATGCCGGGGCTGTGGCGGGACTGGCGGGTTGTGAAGCCGGGGTCGAACAGTTGCTGCAGCGATTGGCTGTCCATGCCGTGCCCGGTGTCCGTGACCGTGAGGACGACGAAATCACCGGGTCGAACGTCGGTCGGCCAGCCGGTGCGGTTGAACGGGATCGTTTGCGTGGCGGTGCGGACGGTGACCATGCCGCCGGTGGTGTCGATGGCATCGCGGGCATTGGTGAGCAGGTTCAACACGACCTGGAACAATTCCGCCGGGTGAACTTGGGCCATCGGCAAGCGCGGTGCCAGGGTGACGCCAATTTTGATCTGGGCGCCGACGACTGATTTCAGCAGCTTTTCGACCCGGTTCAAAATGTGGTTGATGTCCGTTTGCGCGGGGGTGCCGGTCTCCGGATGGGCCATGCCCATCAAGTGGCGGCTGACGCTGCCACCGAGGTCGGCAGTGGAAACGATCGTTTCCGCAACCCCTCGGAGTGGGTCGTCGATCGGTAAGCGTTCGGCCAGCAGCTCCCCGTATCCGTGAATGACGGACAGCATGTTGTTGAAGTCGTGCGCCACCCCGGAGACGGCTTTGCCAAGTGTGATGAGGTGCTGCGTGCTGGCATCGACTTCGATGTGGGTACTAGGCGTGGAGCGGCGTGGGGGTGGCGACGGCATCGCCGGGCGCGGGTCGGAGACGTGGTCCGTGGTGGGCGGGACTTCTCGGTACGTGAAGACGACTCCGCCGCACGGACTTTCGTTGACTTTGGCGCGGACGGAAATCAGCAGGCCCTCTTTGCAACGGCGCACCGTGGGGAGGTCTTGGCCGGGAAACACGGACCGAGGATAGCGGACCAAACTGGCGTGTTCATCGACGCGGTCACTGGGCAAAAAGGGCGGTAGCGCGCCGATCACTTCATCGGCGGTCCAACCGAACAGCGCCGTGGCCGCCGCGTTCCAAATGCGAATGGTGCCGTCCACGTCGAAACCCACTGCCGCGTCCGGGCACAAGTTGAACGCAACCCGCAACAGTTCAATCGGCGTGACGGGGGCGGAATTGGCGAACTCCGTGTGTTTCGCGGGCCACGGGATGCGTGGTGGTGTGGCGGACGACGCCGAAACCAGCGGCCGCGTTTCGGCACCATCGGCGGCGTCAATCGCTTCGATCGCCTCAGTCAACGCGGTGCGGGCAGTCATCACATTGGGCGACGGCGTCTGCCGTTTGAGTTGACGAATCTCCTCTTCCGCACGTTCGATCCGAATGTACATGTCCGCAATCAAGGCTTCATTCACCGGGGCGTCGGCGAGCAAGCTCATCGGGTGACTCCGTGTTCAATGGTGTCGAGGGCGGCGAATCGAAAAATGTCGTGGAACCGCAGTCGGTTCGGGGGTACGCTGTGACGCTTCACCTGTTGTCCCCTTCCGTTGGAAAGGTTGCGACCATGCGTCGGATGATATTCTCGATGACCCTGTGTTTGGTGCTGGCGGCTACGAGTGGTGCCGCCGACGATTACAAACTCGGACCCGATTCGGTCCCCCAAGACAGTGTGCCGAAGGGCACTGTCACGAAGCACACCTGGAACGAAAGCCAAGTGTTCGGCAAGACGACCCGCGACTACTGGGTCTACATCCCCGCCCAATACACCACCGACGGACCGCCCGCTTGCGTCATGGTGTTTCAAGACGGCGGCAATTACCAGAACCCGACGGGTCAGTTTCGTGTGCCAGTCGTGTTGGATAACCTGATCCATAAAAAGGAAATGCCGATCACAGTAGGGATTTTCATCAACCCCGGAACGTTCCCGGTCGAGCGAGCTGGGCAACCGGGGCGGTCCAATCGAAGCTTCGAGTACGATACTCTTTCTGACCAATACGCGCGATTCCTAGAACAGGAAATCTTGCCCGAAGTGGGTAAAAAAGTGAAACTTCGGTCAGATGCCGCCGGTCGGGCAATCTGCGGAATTAGTTCTGGTGGTATCTGCGCCTACACGGTCGCCTGGCAAAAGCCGGAGATGTTCTCCAAAGTGCTATCGCACGTCGGCAGCTTCACGAACATACGCGGCGGCGATGCCTATCCGGGGATGATTCGCAAAACCCCGAACAAGCCGATCCGCGTCGTTTTGCAAGACGGCTCCGGCGATCTCGACAACGAACACGGCAGTTGGCCACTCGGCAACCAACAGATGGCGGCGGCACTGAAGTTCAAGGGCTACGACTACACGTTCGTATTCGGTGACGGTGCCCACAACGGCAAACATGGCGGCGTGATTATGCCCGATAGTCTGCGCTGGCTCTGGCGTGGGGAAAAGTAAGAGCCTGTTAGGAAGCCGGGTATCCTGCACAATCGGACGGGAAACGACAAAGCCGCCACAATCCTTCAGTGTTGAAGGATTGCGGCGGCTTGTTTTGGACACTACTCGCCAATGTCCGTCAGTCCAAGTGACCCTGCGGGGATTCGAACCCCGGTCCCAACCTTGAAAGGGTTGTGTCCTAGGCCTCTAGACGACAGGGCCATTGTGCGTGGTCTTCGTTCTAGGACTCTCTCTTTGTAAGGGTGGCTTTCGGTGTCGTCAACCCGTCTTCGGTTGGGGTGTCGTTAAAAGCTCTGGGCCTCCTGAATCAGAATTAACCACAGAGGCACAGAGACACCGAGAAATCC
>JAYSXU010000692.1:0-3215 GCA_043716965.1 Fimbriiglobus sp. | reverse complement strand
CTTCTTCGGCATGACCCAACCCTCCGTAGTTGGGCCAAGGAATGACCAAAATTGCCCTGACACGCTACCCGAAATCAGAAGTGTGACAAAGCACTAGTCAGCCCTCCGGTAGCGGTAACGGCTTCCACGGTGCCGGCCACTTGAAGACATCGGGGACTTCGACCATCAGCAGTTTCTCCGCTCTGCCGCAAGCTTGTAATTCGATCGCACGAGTGATCTCTATCACACTTACATTCCTTGACGGTTCCGTGCCCAGGTTGCGTGGATTCCGTTCGTGCTCACTTCGTCACAGTGATCAATAGTTTGATTGCTATTACATTCGGAAATTTAGCCGATGTCGAAGGCGCTCGCAAGGGTTTTACGTGCGATTGTTAAATTTTCAGGTGACTGAAACACCCGCGGACTTTTGGTCATGGGCACTTTGGTCGGCTTGCTGTGTCTTCTGAACAGCATGTTGACGCGGCGCCGTTTGCCGGATCGACGCTATTGTAATCACCAGCGTTTTCGTTCGCCCCATTAGCACGTTGCCGTTGACACGCCCCACCTACGGCGATTAACTTTGGCCACGGTGTTGGTTCTGGTTGCTGAGGCTTTGGATGAATCCGACTCTCCCCGCACTGTCCGTCGTGATTCCTTGTTACAACGAGGAACTCGTTCTGGACGCGCTCCATGAACGGTTGGTGCGCGTCTGTGACGACGTTGGGGTGGATACGGAAATTGTGTTCGTGAACGACGGGTCGAAGGACGGGACTTGGGGCAAGCTGAATGAGCTAGCGGCACAGGATGCGCGGATGGTGTGCGTGAACCTGTCGCGGAACCACGGCCACCAACTGGCACTCACGGCGGGGTTGAGCGTGTGCCGGGGTAACCAGATTTTGATCCTGGATGCGGACTTGCAAGACCCACCCGAAGCGTTGCCGGAAATGTTGGCAATCATGGCCCGCGAAAATGCGGACGTGGTTTACGGGCAACGGGCATCACGGCCCGGTGAGACCGTGTTTAAGAAGGTGACCGCGTTCGTTTTTTATCGCTTGCTCGAATGGCTCGCGGACGCTTCCATTCCACGTGACACCGGCGATTTCCGGCTCATGACTCGGCGTGTGCTGGACCAGTTTCTGGTGATGCCGGAACGCCATCGGTTTGTGCGCGGTATGGTCAGTTGGATCGGGTTTAAGCAGGTGCCGTACTTGTACGAACGCCACCCGCGTGCCGCCGGGGAAACGCACTACACGTTTCGCAAGATGCTGCGATTCGCGTGGGACGCCGTTACCGGGTTTTCCGTGAAACCGCTGACGTTGGCGATGCGGGCCGGTGGGGGCTGTGTTGCCAGCGCGTTGCTCACGCTGGTGTTGGCCGCGTGGTGGTTTGTCGCACACGGTGAAGTGCCGACGGTCGGGTTGTTGACGGCGCTCGTGTTGATGCTGGCCGGCGGCCAATTCCTGACGATCGGCGTGATCGGTGAATACCTGGGCCGGATGTACAGCGAAGTTCGGGGCCGACCGCTGTTCGTGATTGAGCAAATCGTTCACGGTGGTGCCGCCGTCACGGTGGCGCTCGATCGCCCGCGCCGGGATGTTGCGTGATGAGTGACCGACCGGCCCGAGTCGTCCGCGAACTCGCTTCGATTCTGGTGGCCCATGCCGTTGGTGTTATTGCCCTCAGTTATTGCCATCACTTCACGCCCGCCCCGACGCGACAGCTTTGGTTCATTCTGGAATTCGTGACCGCACTTTTGTTGTGGCTCCCGACTCGATTGTTCATCTCACGCTACTTGGTCCCCGGTTTTGCAACACTGACGCCATCCGTTCGATGGAACTTGGTCGGGCTGTCGGTTGGGTTCGGCATTTTCCTCGTGCTGTGGTGGAGATCACCGTTCGCGGACACGCTTTGGCTGCATCGCATCACTTGGCAACAACCCCTTCGGGTCGCGTTGCAATGTTCGGAGATGATCCTGGTCGGTCTGATTTTCGCAGCACTGGCGCTGGCAGTGTTGGCACTTGATCGACGGCTTTTCCCCGCGATGGCCGTTGAAGAACCGACTTGGTCAACTCCCCGAATTCGGCTTGTGGATGCCGGGATATTCGTCGCGTTGATGGCGGTGGTGAATGCGTTCACCGTCTGGTACGTGCAACAGGAACAGACGGTGTATTACTGGGACTTCATGGTGTATTGGAACCGGACGGCGGAGTTTGCCGCAACGCTTCACAATCAGAATCTCGGCGCGATCGGGACGGAGTTTTCGCAGTCGGTGCGGAACGATGACTACGGGTTGACACCGGCGGCGCCTCCCGCCGTGGTCGTGGCGATATTCGGCGATACGCGACTGGTGTATCAGTTGGCGATTGTGAATCTGTATCTGGCGAGTGTTGCCGTTGTCGTGTGGCAGTTTGTCGTGCGGTTCGTGCCGGCGGCGGGGTGGTTTGGGGTCGCGGTGCCGTTGGTCGTGACACTGCTCTGCCCCATTTGTTGGATGCCGCTGATTCGCGGGTATTTGGACATCGGCGGTGTGGCGGTTGTGATTGCCATTCTCGGAATCTATCTCGGCAGGCCGGTCACACAACTTCGTTGGTCGCACGTGGTCAGCCTGATTGCGATGTTGACGCTTCTGGCTCTGTTTCGGCGGTGGTATTGTTTCTTCATCGTGGCGTTTTTCTTGCTGGCCGGTATCGACGCGACGGTTGCCGTCATTCGGGGATGGTACTTGGGTGGCTGGCGTGCTGCGAAAGGAGCGGGCCGTGGATTCTGGTCGCTGGGATTGATCGGTGTTGGGTTGATGTTCACATTAACGACCGTGGCAACACCTTGGGTGCATCGCGTCCTCACAACGAACTATGCGGACGCCTACACCGCGTACAAATCCGACGGCTCGTTTGGGCAGCGACTCGGAACGCCGCTTTCCAATTGCGGTTGGGGTCAACTGATCGCGGTCGGAATTGGTCTGGGCGTGCTGGTGTTTCGTCGTGACACGCGGCGAGCGGGCCTGTTCGTGTTCCTGCTATCGCCGATCATGCTGCTTCACTTTTTGCGAACCCAAGACATGGGCACGCACCATGACTACTTGCTGCTGCCGATGTACCTGTTGATACCGTCGCTGGCCATCGTCCGGCTTCTGGGCATGTCACCGCATTGGTTGCAAGGCATGGTGGTTCTCGGAATTACGGGACTACTCGGCGTGTCGATGAACCTGATGTTCTGGCCCACCCCGCTGATCGAGC
>JAYSXU010000691.1:0-9651 GCA_043716965.1 Fimbriiglobus sp. | reverse complement strand
ATGTCGGGCCTCGAAGCTCGACCACGACCTACGAGAACAGAAAGAGGCGGTACGACGGATGAACACCCGAACGCGGAACCGAGCGCATGTCGCCGTGGTTTGGGGGTTCGTGTTGTTTGCGGGCGTGCAGTGTGTCATCGGGGTGTCGTCGGAGTTTTACCCGCGAATTCGTGACCCGCTTTACGGCGACAAACTCGTGAAACTGCACCGCCGCTTCTCGACTGGTGAACCGCGACCGCTGACCGTGCTGATGCTCGGTAGCTCCCGAACCGGCCTGGCGTTTCACGGCAAGCGGATCGAACAACAACTGACCGCCGAACTCGGGCGACCCGTCGTGGCGTTCAACTACGGCGTCCCCGCGTCCGGGCCGGTCACGCACTTGGTCTACTTGAAACGACTCTTGAATGACGGCATTCAGCCGGACTTGTTGTTCTTAGAGGTGCTACCGTCCATGATCGCGGACGGGCACGGCGGGCCGATCGAACGGCATTGGCTTTACGCGGATCGGCTGACATACTCCGAACGTGACACCGTGATTCGCAACGGCTTTGATCGAAGTGCCGTGCAAGAACGCTGGTGGAAATCAATGCTAATTCCGGCGTACACATTGCGGTTTCAACTGCTGTCACGCATTGCCCCGAGTTGGTTGCCGTGGCAGGTTCGCTTCGATTGGAGCCGGGGCGCGGACGAAAGCGGTTGGGGCACGACGACGAACCAAAACATCACGCCCGAACTCCTGGCCACCGGCACCGCCCGCGCCAAAGCGGAGTACGTCCCGATGCTAGAGAACTACCATCCGGGTGGACCGGCTTGCGAGGCGTTACGCGAACTACTGGCCCTTTGCCGCGAGCGCAACATCCCGGTGCGAATGGTGCTGATGCCCGAAGGTAGCGACTTCCGAAGCTGGTTCCCGCAACCGGGCGTCGATCGGTTGATGACGTTCCTGAACACGACGAGTGCCGAGTTCAACGCCCCACTTGTGGTCGCCCGCGAGTGGTTGCCGGACGAACACTTTTACGATTCGCACCACATGTTCGCCGCAGGCGCCGAAGCGTTCTCCGACCGCCTCACCCGCGAAGTGATCGTGCCGATCATGCGAACAACGGCGGACAGAAAATGAACGTGACCGACGCCACTCCCAACATCCGAACTGTGATGATCCGTGCCGTGCGGAAGCGGTTAATTGGCAGGGAGGTTGGGCCACTCCCTAACGGTCGTGGCTCGGTTGGTCGTTGCTCGGTGAACCGTGCGCGCCGTGCCGTTGTCGTAGGATTCGTTGGTTTTCTCGCCACGCAAGTGCTGATGAGTATCGCCATTCGGCGGGAGTGGGTGCCGGTCGGTGACCCGGTATTCGCGGAGAAAATCACCCTGCTACGCCAGCACCCGCAGTTCTTCACCACTGACATCCCGGTGACACCGCGAGTGCTGATGCTCGGCAGTTCCCGTACCCACTTGGCGTTCGATGCGGCGAAGTTTGCGAGCGCGACGAACACGACGGCGTTCAACTTCGGCTGCCCCGCCGCAGGCCCGATGACGAGTGCGTTGTACCTGCGGCGGTTGCGCGCGATGGGCGTGACGCCGGACTTCGTGTTCGTTGAATTTCACCCCGGATTCCTGACACCGACCGACCCGCCGTTCGAGGGGCAATGGCTTCACGCATATCGGTTGCGACACGGTGAACCGGACCACTTACGCCGCTTCGGGTGGAACATTCCGACGCCGCCGCACCACAGTTGGACGGGCTGGGGCAAGACAACCTGGGACTTTCGGTTCGGCCTGTTGAACCACTACGCACCGGGGGTGTTGCCGTGCCCGTTCGGGTTGACCGTCGGCGCGAGGAATGACCCGTTCGGTTACGTCGAAGGTATCGAAACCAAACCGGCGGACATGCCACGCGCACTGAAACGGACGCAGGACCAGTACGCGCCGGTACTGAAGGACTACCACATCGGCGGACCGGGATGCGAGGCGTTGAGGGACATTCTGACCGTGTGCCGGGACGCCAACATCCGCGCCGCAATAGTCGTCACACCGGAAGCCACGGTGCTGCGAAGCTGGTATGGGGCTGAAGGGAATGCGGATATCGCTACGTTTGCAAAGCGGTTGACGCAGGAATTCGGCGTGCCGTTGTACGACGCCCGTGACTGGGTACCGGACGGCGCGTTCGCCGACGGGCACCACTTAACCGCACGAGGGGCGACCATTTTTACCGAACGGCTCGCAGTGGAATCGCAACAAAACGGACGCCGATGAACGCGACTTTACCTGCGAATCGTCTGACCACGACACGGCGTCAGTCTTGGCGATCACTACTCGCATTCGTGTTATTGTTTTTCGGGATTCAGCTTGGCTTCGGCCTGCTACTCGATTACGGACCGCCCCGATTCCGCGACCCGGAATACGGCAGACGCTTGGCGAACCTCCGTTGCCGCGTGGCGGAGAATCCGAGGCGACCGTTGGTACTCGTGATCGGGAGTTCCCGCACCGCGATGGGGGTTCGTCCGGGCATACTAGAAGATAGTCCAGACCGCCCGCTGATCTTCAATTTTGCACTGGCAGGTAGTGGGCCGATCATGGAGTTGATGGCGTTCCGCCGTGCCCTGGCAGACGGGATCAAGCCGGCTGCCGTGGTCGTAGAGTATTGGCCGGCGTTCATGCGCGAAGACGGCCTGTACCACGAGGAAGCCCGGTTGGACATCGCCCGGATGCGGCTGGTGGATCGTGCGTTGATCCGTGAATTTTTCCGCGACGTGCCGCACGCCGAAACCGCGATGCGCAGGCACCGCACGAACCCGTGGTACCACCA
Organism: Fimbriiglobus sp.; assembly: GCA_043716965.1. Taxonomy (GTDB): domain Bacteria; phylum Planctomycetota; class Planctomycetia; order Gemmatales; family Gemmataceae; genus Fimbriiglobus. The sequence continues at coordinate 6,845 of JAYSXU010000691.1, read as the reverse complement.
CCGGCGGTCGATCTTCAACCAACTTTCGCCGCGATGGTTGCCGAACAATTCCCGGTCCGAGGCGATGTTTGAACGCATCGACGACTGGGGGTGGCTACCGGGCCGCGAATCCCTGCCGGCAAGTGACTTTCCAGCGGCACTGCAAGCAGCGGCTTCCTATTACGTGCCGCTGTTCGCCAAGTACGAAATCTCGCCCGATGGCGATAGGGCGTTACGCCAATTAGTTGCCGAATGTCGAGCATTAAACATACCTGCTGCGCTTGCGTATCTGCCGGAATCCGCTGAATTTCGCAAGTTAATGCCGCTACACGCTGCGCAACTGGGAAAAGACTATTTGCAGAACGTTCGCAAGGAATTGAACGTCCCGCTGATCGACGGTCGCGGGTGGGTCGGCGACGACCAGTTGCCGGACGGCTTTCACCTGATGCAACCCGGCTCTACCGTCTTCACCCGCAAGTTCGCTGACGCGATCGACGCAACATTCCCCAACTTGGAGGGGAATACGCCATGAATCGACACCGCTTGAATCGCTGTGGGGCCAAGTGGTGTGTGCTGGCCGGTGTTGCGTCCGTGGTACTGCTGCAACTCGGGTTGAACATCGTGATTGACACGATCAAGCCCGAATGGCGCGACCCGGAATACGGGCACCGGATGAAAGATCTGCGCCAACAGGCGAACGCAAAATCCACGCGACCCGTTGTCGTGGTGTTGGGAAGTTCCCGATCCCAAATGGGCTTCAATCCACTGGCGATGAACCTCAAAGACGGCACTTCAAACTCACCGATTGTTTACAACTGCTCGCAAGCGGGTTGCGGTCCTATGTACGAATTGCTGAACTTGAAGCGGCTCCTCTCGGACGGCGTGAAACCAAACTTCGTGCTGGTCGAAATCCTCCCGCCGGTGCTGGCCGGCAAAACCGCCGCGGAGAAACTGATTCCGATTTCGCATCTGGGTTATGCCGACGTGCGGCGGTTGGAATCGTATGCGACCGACCCGCGCGGCCTGTGGCTCGACTGGGCGCACCAACGCATCCTGCCGTGGTCCACGTATCGCCTCAACTTGCTCAGTCACTGGGGGATGGGCAGTTTGCTACCGTGGCAGGCGCGCCAGGATTTTATGTGGAAGCAGATGAAGCCGAACGGCTGGATGCCGTACTTCTTTGACGAGATTCCCGCGACGAAACGAGAAGACAGCATTGTGAAAACCAGGGCGGAGTACTTGCCGTATTTCGACCAGTTTGAGATCGCCCCACTCCCGGACCGGACGTACCGGGACTTGATCGCGTTGGCCCGGTCGCACGACATCCGCGTGGCGTTCTTCACCATGCCGGAGTCGCCAATCTTCCGGAGTTGGTACCCGGATGTCGTGCGTCAAAAGCTCGCGGATTACTACGCTTCATTGGCACACGAATTCGGCACCCCGGTGTTCGACACCTCCGATTGGCAACCCGACGAAACCGAATTTGCAGACAGCCACCACCTGATGCGGCACGGCGCCGAAGCGTTCAGCGAACGGTTCGGTAAGGAGTGCCTCCAACCGTGGCTGAACACGAACCGCTAGAAGCCGGTCAACCACCACGAATAACACGAATAGAACGAATGAAATCAGAAGCCAGAACAATAGAGTGAATTGTTAGAAGAGCGGCACACGGTAACAAATTCTTAACTGCTGATCCGATTCGTCTGATTCGTGTGATTCGTGGTTCAATTTGTTAGCTGTTCGGCGGCAGGAGCTGTGGGTTGCCGAACACGGTCTTCCACGGCCGCACGGTCCACTTCAAGAAGACCCCGGCCACGTTGAACGGGTCGTTGCGGATCAGTTCTTCGGCCACCTCTTTCGACTCCGCTTCGTACACAATCAGCGCGCCAAAGTCATCCAAGAACGGCCCCGCACACACCAGTTGCCCCGCCTCCAGCAACCCCGTGAGGTAAACCCGGTGGTGCGGTCGAACCTCCGCCACCTTCAACGGATCCGCGATGTATTCAATGACAGCAGCCCATTTCATAGCGACATTCCTACGGTGAGAGAGGGAGCATTCAAAGTGATTGTATCTGGCGGTGTCACTCCTTTCTCTGGGCCTCTGAAAAGCGTATTCACCGCAGAGTCGCAGAGAGCGCAGAGCGATCCAAAAATAGCTCTAATGGGTTTCTTTGCGTTCTCTGCGCCTCTGCGGTGAACATTCTTTCTTTGACCACCCAGAGAATTGAATGACCCCTAATTTTTGCGACATAACTTCCTCTCGACACCAGTTTCGGTTCGCGGTATACCTTGGCGACCTGTGCCCGATTTCCACGCTACTTGTACCCCACAATTTCACAGATGCGCATCCAAACACGCTGCAAATGGATGTTTCGGCACACAATACCGTTACTTGGTATTGGGATGCTGGTGTTCGCACTCGGGTGCGCAACTCCGTCGCCAAAGCCGGTCGTTTCGTCTCAACTAATTGATGTGAAGACGACTACGGCCAAACCGCTCAGTCACCCGTCCTTAGAACGAGACGCGGCGAAGATTCTGGCTTCGGCGTTCACCTCCCCTTCTATCACACCGAAACCCGGTGTTGACATTCAGCAAACGGGCGATGCCGCTGGGGCGCTTCCGTCCACCCAACGACCGTTGAACGTGTTGGCGCTGTCCGGTGGCGGGCAGTACAGCGCGTTCGCGGCGGGTGTTGTCGCCGGGTGGACCGCGACGGGGAAGCGGCCGGATTTTGACGTGGTCACGGGAATTAGTAGCGGCGCGTTACTCGCCAGTATCGTCTTCTTGGGGCCGAAATGGGATCCGCTGATGGCGAAGGTTTTCACCACGTTGAAGACCTCCGACCTGTTCAAGTATCGCCCTGTTTTGTACTTGATCCGGTATCAATCGTTAGCCTCCGCCGAGCCGATGCGACAGCTCATTGCGAACGAAGTGAACGACGAGTTCATTGCGGACATGTGCGCCGCGCACCGCGCGGGTCGGCGGTTATACGTCGGCACAATGAATCAACACACACGTCGATTGGTCGTGTGGGATCTCGGGGCGATTGCTTGTAGTGGGCACCCCGAGGCTGGCAATCTCGTCAGGAAAATCCTACTGGCTGCGGCCTCGATTCCGGGGTTGCTTCCTGCCGTCGATTTTGATTTTGAAATCGACGGGGTGCGTTACCAAGAGACACATGTGGACGGCGGTGCGGTCGCGCAGGCGTTCATTCGCTTCAGCCCGCACATGCCCTGCCCGGAGCTGAAGAACCCGAGTTTTAAGTGGCTCGCGGGGTCGAACCTGTACGTCATTGCGGGCGGCAAGTTGTACGTCGATCCGCTTGACGAGAAGCCCGGCTTTCTCACCCGCGTCACCGGGACTGTCTCGGCGACACTGTACGCACTTTATCGCGCGGACCTCTGGCGACTTTACAGCTATTGTGCCGTCTCGGGTATGAATTTCCATCACACGTCGATTCCGCTGGGTGTGTCTACCACGCCGAAGAGTACCACGTTCGACCCGGTCCGGATGAAAGAGTTGTTCACGTTGGGGTACGACCTCACAACCCGTGGCGAGGTGTGGCGCATGTCGCCCCCCGGTTGCGAGAACGGCGAAGACGAATCCCCGCGACCGTGACAAACTTTGGGAGGCAACCGAATGCGAATTTGCCTCTTTGAGGATGGTCGAGTGGCAGACCTAGCACCGCTTGCCGTGTTACAACCTGCGTTCGAGTTGCTTTGTGGAATCACGTCGCTGGAAGCGAAACACTGCCACGCCTTCGCGCCAGATTCAGTCGGTTACCTCGTGCGTCCGATCATGGCCGCCGTCACGCGCGGACTGCACCCGCACTCGTGCGTCAACGAACCGCACTGGCTGCGTGCTGGCCCGACTGTGCTGGGGAACGCACGCTGGATTCCGCCGCCGCGAACCAATACCAAACCGCCGACGACGCAAGACTTGTTTGCCGACGGTCCGTTCCTGGCCATCTGCCAAGGCGAGATTGCTTACGCGGCGCTGACACCGGAATTGCTCACGGCGGTGACGCCGACGGTGCTAGAGGATTGCCTACACGATTGGCTAACGGAATTGCCGCAACAGGATGTCGGCGGTTGGATGGTGCGGGATGCTCACGATCTGATTGCACAAAACGCGACGCAAATTGAAGTGGATTTTGCCCACCATGTGAATCAGAACCTGACGGGTTACTACCCGACCGGGCTTCATCTCATCGGCCCACGCGATCGGCTATTTCTCGACCCATCGACCATGATCGACCCGTTCGTTGTGATTGATACCACCGACGGCCCGGTCTTTATTGACTCCAACGTCGTGGTCGAAGCCTTCACCCGAATTGCTGGTCCCTGCTTTGTTGGAGCAGGAACACGATTGCAACAAGCGACTTTGCGCGAAGGTTGTTCGGTGGGGACGCGGTGTCAAATCGGTGGCGTGGTTGCCAATTGCATCGTGCAAGGTTTCGCCGACGTGCGGGGTGCGGGGTCGCTGGACCATTGTTTCCTGGGTGAACACGCCCGCATCGGTGCCGGGGTTCATGTCCCTGCCGGGTGTGTAATTGGCGATCACACTCGGATCGAAACGGGTGCGTTGCTGGATGAGTACACCACAACCGGCATCGGGTCACGCCTGCACGCAAATGGTCGCACACTGCCCCGAGATGTGCCAGCGTTTCACACCGTGAACCGTTCCGGACAGATCGAACCGCACGACCCGCGAACTTCACTCAACACCCAATACCAAATGAGTGAAGCTCAGGAACAACTGTATCGTGCGGTCGCAAATCGAAACACCAATCAACCGCAGATCAGCCGGGCGGCGTGATGTCGATGACCGCCTGCTCTTTCTCTTCAAGAGACGTTTCCGCATCTTCGACGGGTAGTTCGGCTTTCATCCGCAAGTATGCGATGTAACCGATTAAGCCGACGCACCACTCGATGAGTCGCAACGCCAGACGGCCCGCCAAGCCAACGGGTTCCCCAAGCGGGCCACGAATCAGCACGTACAGTCCGCCAAACGTGAGTTCTCCGCCGCCCAGGCCACCCGGCACCGGGATCAGCGCTTGCACGATGAAGCCGATCGGCGCGATGACGAAGTGTTCGGGGAGCGTGCCCAATAATTCTGGATTGGCGGGCGGGAAGACCTGGACGGCGAAGTGGTACGAAAACATCATGCCGGTGTGGGCCACCGCCGACAATCCGATGGCTGCCAACACCGTCAGTGGGCGCTGCCGGTATTGCCACGCGGCGTACCACAACTCGGCTAACGTTCCACCGATTTTCCGCACGGACTTCAATCGTTCGCCAAACCGATCCGCCCGTTTCTGCGGTAACAATCCTAGCGAAGTGTAAGTCAACGCCGCGATGGTCGCCAAACCGATGCAGACCGAGATGATGATTTGAAGCGTCCGGTTGGCCGCGATCCGTTCGTCGCCGCTGGCCCAATACGAGCCGCCGATGGCCGCCGCAAACAGGATCAGCCCGAACAGCCCGACCATACGATCGGCGATGACAGTCGCCACCGCCGCCGCCTTGCGATTCGGTTGGCCTTGAGCGATGAAGTACGCTTTCACAATGTCGCCACCAACCGAACCGGGCAGAAACGTGTTGTAAAACGTGCCGACTAACCCCAGCCGCACGGCGTTCTTTAACGCGAACGGCAGGTCCAACGCTCGAACCAAAATGTACCAACGGAAGTATTGCAAGGCGATCACAAACATGACCGTGATCGCCGCGTAGACGAACGGCATCACTTGCGGATCATTACGGAACAGATTGTTCAGCGAAGTCCAGTTCGACCCCACGACAAACGCCAGCAGCCCGACCCCGAGGATGTACTTCAGCACCCCTTTCCACCAACCGCCAGACTTTTTCACGGTCAAACCCCGCTCGAAGAATTTTCTCAAGAGGGGACATTGTCCGGAAGGCTAGCGGAGAGTCAATCGGAGCCGTGAGTTGGTGCGGTGGGTTGTGGAACGTGACTTCGATGGGCTGTCAAACGCTTCGCCAACGCGATCATGGGCCGTTCGATGAGTCGATAGGTGACCCGGGAAATGGCAACCGTAAGGGCCGCCGTCACGATGAAGCCGAGCACGTAAGCCGGCAGGGAGGCGTACCGTTTGGCAGACGTGCCGAGTAGGTCGGGAAAGTTTTGGAACAATAAATGGAGTAACGCCCAGTGAACCAAGTAGCAACTAAAACTAACCTCTCCCACGGCTCCGACCCACCGATTCACGAACAGCCCTGGCTTGATCGAAGAGACGCCAAACACAAATCCCGCAAACCAGATTGCAACCACGAATAGGCTTGGAATGAAGATTGGTTCTTCACCCCAATACTTTGCCAACGGAACGTGGGCTGTCGCGGCGAACAGGACGACACAGATCGCCGCCAACAGGTTTCCCCTGCGACGACACGCCGTCAACACCCGACCCGGCTGCGGTCCGTTGGCGCGAACAATTAGGTGATACACCACGGTCCCGAGTGCAAAGATCGGCAACTGATTCGGCAGCCAAAAGTATAGAAAGTTCGACACCGCCGCGTCCGAGTATTCCGCCCCCCAAATCTGAAGAAATGCGATGTTGGCAACGAGTGCGACTCCGACACTCACAGCAACAAACACCAGACTGCGTTGGAGGTTGGTGATGACAGACGCGATCACCGGCAACAGTAGATAAAACATCATCTCAACCGCGATGCTCCACCCGCCGGGGACCACGCCCCATTGCCCCGCGACGGTTGGCATCGTCTGGGGTGTCCAGCCGTTAATGAAACCGAAGACGAACGCAAGCTGGGTCCAGTCGAACTCGGCGGGAGGAAACAAGAAGTAGTAGGCCAGTGCTGCGACGTAATACGCGGGTGCGATGCGGAACA
>JAYSXU010000070.1:0-2117 GCA_043716965.1 Fimbriiglobus sp. | reverse complement strand
TTAACTCAACCTGATCCGCACGATTTTGCGGCCCAGGCGCAGGATCATTCCGTCGGTCACGGTGATGGCGAGTTTCCAATCGGTGACTTTGGTGCGATCGGGGCCGTGGTTGACGGCGCCTTCTTCGATCTTCTTGCGGGCTTCGCCGTTGCTCTTGGTGAGGCCCGCTAGCGTGACGAGTTTAGGCGCCGCGATTGTGCCCGCTTGCAACTCCGTCGCGGCAATCGTGACTTCGTCGATCTGGTCCGGGTCGCCTTTCTCTTTGAACTGCTTGTCCCAATCGGCACGCACCGCGATGGCAGCGTCGGCACCGTGGTAGAAACTCACGATGTCACAACCCAGCGTCTTCTTCGCCTCACCGGGATGCCCAGCAAGAAGCGTTTCAATTTCTGCTGGTGTGCGGTCCGTGAGGAGCGTGAACCACTCGCTCATTAAGGTATCCGGGATGCTCATCGTTTTGCCGAACTGTTCCTTCGCGGATTCCCCGACGCCGATGTAGTTGCCGAGACTCTTGCCCATTTTTTGGACACCATCAAGTCCACGCAAAATCGGCATTGTGAAAGCAATTTGTGGGGCTTGACCGGCATCGCGTTGGAGATTTCGCCCGACCATGAGGTTGAAAAGTTGTTCCGTGCCGCCCAGTTCGACATCGGCATGGATTTCCACGCTGTCATGGCCTTGCATCAACGGGTACAGGCATTCGTGCAGGTAGATTGGCGTGCCGGAATTCATGCGTTTTGTGAAGTCGTCGCGTTCCAGCATCCGCTGCACGGTCATACTGGCCAGCAGTTGCAGCATCTTGGCAAAGTTGAATTTGTGGAACCACTCGCCGTTGGGTCGGACTTCGGCTGTGGTCACATCAACGACCCGCGCAATCTGCGTCAGGTAGCTTTCGGCGTTCTTCTGAATCTGCTCCGGGGTTAAACCGGATCGAGCGGCATTACGCCCGCTAGGGTCGCCCACTTCGGCAGTCGCGGTGCCGATGATGAGAACCGCCTTGTGACCCAGTTCCTGGAACTGCCGCAGCTTTCGCAGCGGGACCGTGTGCCCCAAATGGACATCAAACCCGGTCGGGTCAATGCCGTACTTGATGCGCAGTGGCTTCCCAGTGGCGACGCTCTGTTCGAGTTTCTTGCGAAGCTCCTCCACCGTCTCCGTCTTCGCGGCGCCACGGGTTAACATCGCCAATTGTTCATCAGCAGGACGAAAGTTCGACATGTTGCGATCCTAAAAACCAGTTACGTTGCGGAATGTAACTCTGTACTCAGGCGTCGGAAACCGATTTCACCACAGAGGGCACAGAGAGCCACAGAGAAAAACCAAACCTTGCATTTTTCTTCTCTGTGGCTCTCTGTGCCCTCTGTGGTGAATATTACTTTTCTGCGCTCTGAACCTGAGTTTACGAAAACATCTGGAAGCGACCGCTGGGATCGAACGCTTGCGGGATGTGCAGGATCGTTGGTTCGCTAGCTTCCGGTGGCCAGGCGATGGCGATAACGTCAAATCGCAAATTGACACCGAGCAATCGGCGACGGGACAGGAAACGAACGGCGGCTTCGGTCAGCTTGCGTTGCTTGATTCGATCGACGCTGAGTGCGGCCTGTTGCGGGTCGTGAGTGGATGTGGATCGAACTTCAACCACGACGAGTGATTCGCCATCCAAGGCAAGCAGATCAATCTCGCCGAGTTTATCAGCAATGTTGGCGGCGAGGATGCGATAGCCGAGTTTGCGCAAGTAGCGGGCAGCGGCTTTCTCGGAGCGTTGGCCGAACCAGCGCTTCCAGAACGGCCAACGCCCGAAGTCGGTCGGGGGTGCCGACGAACTTCGGGCGTTGGGTTGTCGTGCCATGATCGGTTACTTCTTGCTGCCAGCGGCTTCGGCTTTCGCCTTGCGCTTCGCGGCGCGTTTGCTCTCGCCGGTGGTGTTGGTTTCTTTGTTGACGGCGGCGGCGACTTTGACCGCTTCGGCGGCGGCGGTTTTCGCGGCTACGTCGAGCTTGACTTGACGCTTGGTGTCGCTCTTAATCTTCGTGGCCTTGCCGACCCGGTCGCGGATGTAGAACAGTTTCGCGCGGCGAACCATGCCCGCTTTCTTGATTTCGATCTTGGCAATCCGG
>JAYSXU010000690.1:0-9657 GCA_043716965.1 Fimbriiglobus sp. | reverse complement strand
TGCGGGGAATGCCTGGACTGGTTCACCGCTCAAGAATGCGAAAACTACATCCGACACGCCGGCTATCGACGCAACAAGGATAATTAAAATGCTCTAATGGCTGGCAACCCTACCGGGATGCCTCAGGTTGATTTCACACCAAGGGATGTTCCGGTTTGGATTTTATCCCGAAGGGATTGCAGCGATTAGCCTGGGGTTGAGCGCAGCGACACCCCAGGATCGCACACCCACACACAACGACCCCGGCAGGGGTCGTAGGTCTCGACGAAATCCAAAGCTCACTTCTCTATTCGCTTCAAGATTTGCAGACTCTTCAGGATCTGTTCCAGGTTCGGCAACAACTCGGTTTTTTGGCCGTCGGCCATTCGCGCCGCAATTGTGGCACCGCCGTTGTCGGTCGTGAACACCGCGTATTCGAGGCGGAGTTTTTGCGGTTTGGCGTCGATGTCGTGACCGAAGCGGTCGAGTTGATTCGGCTTTTCGCTGATACGTCGGGGGGCGTCCGTCCCGACAAGTGTCCAGTTCTGCTTTTGAATGTACGCTTTCGTTTCGGTCACGTATTGCTCGGCGGTGGGCACGGAAGCGGTGGGTTCGAGTGTCAGCAAAATGTGACCATCGGCGTTCGCTTCGTCAATCGTGATGCGTCGGCCTTCGACAACGCCGACACGCCAGCGTCGGGGATAGCTGAACGTCACCCCGAGTTCGGCGTTGTCGTATAGCAGCAACGTGTTGGCGTCGTTGGGTCGCAGTTCGAGGCCGCGGAGTTCATCGGCGGAGAGGCCCGTCGTTTGAAGGGCCTTGCTCCGCTTCATGATGAACGTGCCGTTGATCTCCCCCGTCGTGCGGCCATCCGGACCAAGCAACGTGTTTTTGCCCGCGATCTTGAGATAAGTCAGTCGGTTGGCGTCCAAATCAAAGTAGGCGATGCCGTCGATCTTCTGGGAACTCGGGCCGTCTTCAGTAGCGCCTTTCACAATCCCCGTCACCGTCAACTTGGCGTGTTTGCGACCATCAACGGGCACAACGGCAACGAACTCGACGGTCAGTTTGTTGTCCTCAATCGTGTCGTAGTCGGTGAGTTCGATGATGGCGATCGACGATGCCGCCCACTTGTCACCGGGGCGGACGGGCTTGGCGGGCAATAATCCTGGCACGAGTGCCAGCGAAAAAATGTCCGCCCGAACCACGTCGATTTCATTCCAAGTGAGCGCACCATCAGGGGAGAACGGGACCTTCTTCCCCTTTTCCGACCGCAAGACGACCATCCGGCGAACGGCCGCGCGAACCTCGGCCTTCTGTTCACGGTCCCCAATTCGTCGGCTGAAGTCAATTTGTCGATAGACCCGAATCGCACGGGCGTTGCGATTCTCATCCGTGGGCAGCACTTTCTCGTCGTATACGAGACTGCTCCGTCCGACGAAATCGAGAACTTGCGGTGGCTTGCCTTTTTCCTGGGGAACCGCCAAACGACCAGTCAAGCTAGTCTGAAGATCAACTCGATACGGATCGGAACTGTCGAACTTCTCCACGAGCGTGACGGGTTCTTGGGCCGCTGCCAACGGTGCCAAAATGACACTCAGCAACACGGCGAACAAGAGTGGCAATCGGTGCATGTGCATAAAGTATGTTCCGGAATTTAGCCCGGCGAACGGCGCGACGTCAGTCCGCCGGTGTGCGTCAGTCCGCCGGGTTTGACGCACACCGGCGGGTTTGACGCACGCCGGCGGACTGACGTCGCGCCGTTCGCCTAATGACTGACTGGAAGGCCAGCCTTAACCAATATTAACGGGCCGCTCGGCAAACGGTGGCGCAATCTTAAGCGAATTCTGCGTATGAGTTGTAGACGGCGTAAGCAACAAAGGTCGGGATGGTTAGGACGATTAGTGGGATGATCCGGCCCGACCTTTACGGAAGCTACGCAGATTGCAAAATTGAACACTGGACCTGTAAATGTGACCATTCCTGGAGAGATGTCATGCAATTTCGCCAAAAACCGAGTGTCACGCAGAGAGTGGTTGTCTATCAATGTGATGTCGTCGCCCACCAACCCGCGATAAACACTACGAAACGACGAAATGCCACTGCGACAAAATCATTTGGCACAAAGTGTGCTGTAGTTAACTTCGAGTATCACGACTCGATCCCAACCGACCTCAGATTCACCAAGAATGCAATTCGGACCATCCGATATTGGGACGTCACGGATCGACCCAAACAGGCTCACGAACGACCTGAAACGACGATTCTGAAATGAGCTAAAGTTTTGTCCCGGATCGACGAACAAGGTAAGGAACTACGCGGCTAACTGTATCAACTAATAGATACCGAACAAAAACAACATACCGCAACATTGCAATAGCACGAAGAACACAAGGGGGCCTAAGAGACCCCACAGTCGGCGGAGCCGAGGAGACAACCGTGAGCGACTTCAAACATCATACGCTGCGTGAGTTGACCGACCAACAAGTTCGGTTTGCGACGACCGCACGCCGGCAAGAGCAGGTCGCTAAAGCCGAAAAACTTCTGCTCGAAATTGAGGCAGAACGCCTCTACCCGTACCCGTTCGTCTGCTTCCGGTTGACGGACTTCCGCCCGGACGATTACGCAGACCTGCTGATTAGCGGGCACGAACTGAAACACGACCTCGGCTTGTTCATTCATCGCGTTGAGCGGTCCCTACCACCGCTCCCGATTGAACTGGCCGCCGAACCGATGCTGACCTTGGAAGACGTGAGCAAGCAGTTTAACGTTTCCACGAAGACCGTCAGCCGGTGGCGGATGCTCGGGCTGGTCGCCCGGCATGTGATCCGTGAAGGCCGCACTCAACTCGGCTTTCCGCAATCCTCGGTCGCTGGTTTTGCCCAGGCTCACCGCAGCCAGGTCGAACGGGGCGCCCGATTCAGCCACCTGTCGGACAAGGAAAAAGATTCCATCGTTCTGAGTGCCCGCCAGATGGCCTCAAGCGGTGGCAACTTGACGGAAGTGAGCAAGTCGATTGCCGACAAGCTAGGCCGAAGTGCCGAAGCGGTCCGGTACACCATCAAAAACTTCGACCGGTCGCACCCCGACAATGCGGTGTTTCCGAGCAACAACGGGCCGCTGGATGCGGCGTCCAAGATGCAGATTTTCACAGCCTTCCAGGAGGGCAAACCTGTGCAACTCATAGCCAAACGATACGGCCGGACCCCGTCGAGCATGTACCGCGTCATCAACGAGGTGCGGGCGGAACGGCTCGTGCAAACGCCGGTCGATTACATGTACAGCCCGGAGTTCGACGAAGCCGAGAAGACCGATCTCATTCTCGGACCGATGCCCAGCGAAGAGGACTTCTTCGAGAAAGTCACGAGTATGCGTCCGCCAAAAGATGTCGAGGCGCATATGGCTTACCTCTACGAACGTCCGTTGCTGAGCCGCGAACAGGAAGCGCACTTGTTCCGCAAGATGAACTACTTGAAGCACAAGCTGAACCAGTTGAAGCAGAGCATCGACCCGAGCCGTGCCCGCGTGCAAGACCTGCAAGCGATCGACGATTCCACCACGCAAATCAAGGGCGTGCGGGATCTGCTGATCGAGTGCAACCAACGCCTCGTGCACAACCTCGCTACGAAGCACCTGCAACCGGGGCAGAACCTGGACGAACTGAAGTCCGACGCCAACATTTCCGTGATGCGGGCGGTGGAAAAGTTCGACTACAGCCGGGGCAACAAGTTCAGCACGTATGCGACGTGGGCGATCATGAAGAACTTCGCCCGCAGCATCCCCGACGAAAACACCCACAAGCAACGGTACATGACCGGCACGGACGAGGTCTTCGAGCAAAAGGCCGACATCCGCACCGATGAGCAAGAAGTCCTCGCCGCCGCTAACCAAGCCCGCGAACGTGTCAACCGCTTGTTGCAGTACCTCGACCCACGCACCCGCGAGGTCATCAAGATGCGCACCGGCCTCGACGGCAACGCCGAAATGACCCTGGAGCAAATCGGCCAGCACTTCGGCATCACGAAGGAGCGGGTCCGCCAAATCAACGTCCGTGGAATGAAACAACTCCGCGAACGCGCCGCCGAAGAAAACGTCGATCTGCCGTGAGGCACCCGGCGCCGGTCGTCAGCCCGGCCACTGGACCCGATCGACTCAATCCCACGCCGCCCGCCTGTTCCGAACAGGCGGGCGGCGGCGTTTCCGGATGGGAGTTGGGAAGTGTTATTTAAGACGCGAACATTCAACACAATTATGGTAAACTTTTATCGGACTGATGGCCGATCGGCATTCGGAACGAAGTCCGTCTCACCTTGCCTGACATAGTGCGAAACACCTGCTACGAACCGTTCGATCTTTTGAAACCGACGATTGCCTCCATTCCACTGAGGTGTCAAGAAGGGGTATGCGATGTTCCGCTTCTGTCTTTCGATACTGGTTATCTCGCTCACCGTGTTTGTGGTCATCGCGGCCGATCCCAAACCGGAACTGGCCAAACTCAGTGACCGCGCGTTGATTGCCGAATACGGCGCGACGTTACGCGCGATACTTGACAAGGGTGGCGACCGTGATGCGGATTTTTCCTTTTCGCGTGTACCAGTACGGACCGAGGTGTTACGTCGCGGTCGAGCGGTCGTTCCCGATTTGTTAATCCTTTTGCGGACCGAGGCGCCCGTTGAGCGGCCAACTGATAGCTTTTTTCCCTTCACCTCTCCAGTCTGGGACATTACCGAGATTCTCGCTTTAAGCGGTGACCCCAGCGCTATCCCCGATTTAATGAATTTACTTGAGAGTGACGATAAACAAGTGGGCATTCAGAATCGTCGGTTTGCCCTCGAATGCATTGAGCGGTTAACCTTTTGCTCGATGCGAACGATTCCTCATTACTACCGAGTCGCCAATCTCTCGATCCCACTTCCAGAGGCGATTCCAGGCGACACGTTTGGCGACCTAGGCAAAGCGGCTCAACTTTATCGCGTCTGGCTCGCGGTGGAAGGCAAAGACCCCACGCAATGGCTGTCACTCGCGCGGAAACGCGCCGTGGCTCGACTGGGCGGTGATAACCCGGACGCGGCCTACATCAGTGCCGAGTTCCTGTTTTCCCACGGTGGTGACCGCCAACAATTGGTCGATGCTTTGGCCAAAGTGACCAACGAGTTTAAGCCGGGACCGAAGCCGGGTTCCTGGACCTACCGCAATCACACAACAGACATGCCCATCGGGGGTTGGGTACGGCTCTTAGCCCGTTTGGGTCCGCTCGCCCGGCCACATTCCGCGTTGCTCATCCGCATCCAGAAGGACCAAGGAGACAATGCTTGGGGTTACTATGCATGGCTAAGAGAAGTGAGCGGTGACGCGATCATGGACCACTTGATTGAAGTGCTCCCTCGAATCAGTGTAGAGGTCGCGGCGTTAAAGGCCGATCCGAAGACGCCCAAAGGATTTGCGAACAACGACCCACGCGGTTGGTGGTACGATTCACTTAGGGAAGTTCAGTTGGCCATAGACCGTTGGGCAGGTCGTCAATTCCCGACCGATGCGGACCGCGTGACGTGGTGGAAGGCCAACCGAGGCGGTTCGCGTGAGCAATGGCTGACGAAGAATTTAGACGTGCTCGTCAAGCAGGCGGATGCTAACGAACACTGGGCTGTGTGGGTTGCCCGTGAAGTGTTGCCCGACGCACCCCATTGGATTCCGGATCAAGCGACCGGAACGAAAACCTACACGGGGTGGCTGGCCGAGCATCGCTCGAAGTTGAAATACGACCCGGCCACGGAGGCTTTCCGACTGACGCCGAAGGCCGAATAGGTCCGGACATCACCCAGAGTTTAACCACAACCCACCGCGACCTGAGTGTTGAACACCTCATCGCCCAAGCGATCCTGGATTTCCGCATGGGACGCGCATTCAAAAAACAACACCAGCGCCTCGCGGAGGTTGTCGCGGGCGGTCTCGATCGTGTTCCCTCGACTGGCGACATCGACTTCGGAACTTGGTGCAACAAACTCACTCCGTTCACGTCGGATAGTCGATCTGACGTGAGGCAGCGATGAACGGAAAACGCCACGGCCCATCTGTCGGAACAGATGGGCCGTGGCGTTTAATGCGGTAGTTTGGCCCCGAGTCATCGCTTGAGCGGATGACGCACTAAGCTGCTACAAGCGACTGATAACCCAGCCAAATCGTCTCCCAGTTGCCCTGTCACTTGCGTTTCACGATCTTGACTGTGGTATATGTGGCATCGTCCGGCAGACTCTTCAGCATCTCGCCGACCGCCCACTTCTTGTCGGTTGCGACGGCGAGAATGGCGAAATACTCGCCGATACCAGCGGCTTCTTCGCCGAATTGGGCGACCGATGACAACGACTCACCGTCACGCGTGGTTACTTCCTGGACCCACCAAATGTTGGCGGTATCCTTGTTGCTCAACGTGTTGACGATGACGTACAAGTTCCGCTTCTCGTCCTTGGGTACTTTCCCTTGGATCGTCTCGTGCAGGCCAACCTTGGCAATCCCGTCGTCGCTCTTGGGAGCCACCAAGTCCTTCTTCATCGGCGGCTTCTGGTCGATCAACCCGACATCAACATCGGCCAACCGAGCCGAACACGGTGTCAGCAACATGGCAACAAATATGGCTGCAACATGACTCATGATGACAACCTCCACAGGGGTGATGGGCAGACCACGGTTCCGTACTCTACTCCTGTTCTACTAAAACATCGCACCATTCAGGCAATTCATGGCATGGCGGTTGGGCAACACGATCGTCACTCGACATCCGCTCGCTTAATGGCAGCAGATCACCACGTCCGTCGCTTGCGCGTCAATATTCCATTTTGGACAAATCCTGTTGACAGCACAGTTCTTGTGGGTATTGTTCGCCCCGGCGGGAATGCCTACGCGGTCCCGTGACGGCCATTGACACGATACGACCACGGAAGGTCTGCCCCCATGACCGACCCGCAAGAACCCCACGTGCTGCCACTGTCCTTGGAAACTCTCGAACCGCGAGAGGTTCCTGCGGGTACGCCTTGGGTGGTGGAATCGTTCCAACACAGTGCCGCGAACGGCCTCCCACAAGGGTGGACCCAGTGGAGTAGCGACAAAACGGCCGGCTTCAGTGTTGACACCGTCAACGCCGGCTTGGGGGATCAGGGGCGGCTGGTCTCGAATGCGACCAGTGATGTCAACGGGCGGGCGTGGCTGTCGGCGCCGTTCGCGGCGGACGTGGAGACATCCGCCGCGGTTTATCTGAACACGACCGTTCCGGTTCAACTGTTCGTTCGTGGTCACAGCTTGAACACGGCCACGCCATCGTATTACGCGGTCAACGTGGTTCGCGGGGCAGAAGTCCAACTGGTCAAAGTGGTGAGTGGCAAGACGACTGTTCTGGGCAACGTGAAAACCCCGGATTACGTCAGCAACCGCTGGGCGATGGTGACGATCAAGGCGGACGGCGACAAGCTGCGGGTGTCATTCCACCTCGGTGACACCAACCAATTTCTCGGCAGCGATGGCAAGTGGACTCGCCAGCCAACAGCAGCGATTGAAGTGACCGACCGGAGCATCAAAGGCACCGGGAACGTCGGCTTTTCCCGTGGCGGACAGGCGGCGGGCCAGATCGCCATCGACACCCTCCGGGTTGGTCCCGCCAGTGTCCCGCAAGCAACGCCCATCACCGAAGAACGCTTCAGCCACCCCGCCACCGGCCTGCCACGCGGTTGGTCCCAATGGACGCAGGCCGGCTCCGCGACGTTCAACACCGTCACCGATGAAACGCTTCGACTCGATGCCGGGAGTGCCACCGAAGCCCGCGCTTGGTTGAACAAATCCATCCCCGCCGATGCGCAAATCTCGACATCAATTTACGTCGATAGCCTGATTCCCGCCGGTGTTTTCGCACGCGGATCGAATGTGAACACGACGCGCGAAAGCTATTACAGCCTCACCGTCAGTCGCGGTCTGGAAGTGAAGCTGAATCGCGTGGTGAACGGTGTCAGCACCGTCATCGCCAACATCTGGTCCAAAGAATGGTTGAGCGGGTTGTGGGTGCAAGCTTCGCTGGTGCTCAACGGCGATCAACTGCGGGTGCAAATCTACCGTTCCGATACGGGACAATACTTGAACGCCGACGGCACCTGGGGGTTAGCGCCCAGTTGGGCAATGAAACAGCGTGACAACGTGATTCGGTCCGGCGGGACGGTCGGACTGGAACGCGGCACCGGGTACGCCGGGCAACTGGTGTTCGACAACTTCATCGTGACGACGGCACCCGACCGCGCCTCCGCGCCCGGCACGATTCCGACTGAGGCGGACAAGCTCGGCACTGTTAAACCGCCCGGCGAGGACTTACCCGGCACGACCGTACCACCTACCGTGCCGATCGTGCCGCCACCGGCGCCGACGCCAACGAACCCCGCGTTACCGATCGTGAAGCGAAACTACTCCTGGGTTCGCCTCGCCAACCTCGCGTACTACGGCACGCCACTGGACACCGCGACACAAAGCCTGCTGCGAAACAGCGTCGATCTGGTCATTCCAAACTTGACGTATCTCGACGACATCGCGGCGATCAACCCCAGCACGCCACAATTTGTGTACACAAACGTCTCGAACATCTATCTGGGGCTGATTACAGATTGGAACGCTTACGCCGACCAAAACCGCGTGGACCGGGAGGCCGCGTTCTATCACGTCAACAAAGCCACGACTTACAACGGGATGAGCGCGTCGGCTGTGCCGGTGGATCGGTTTTGGGGCATCTACCGTGGGACGGACACGAGTTGGGAGAACCTCACTCGGGATTCGCAGCACACCGGGAATTCGATCACGTTCGCCGACCGTGGGAGTTCCGTTGCGGTGGGGTACTTGGGAAAATTCCGTGAACTCAACGTGGACATTCAGACGGCCGCTGGCGGTGGCTGGACATCCCAATTGGAGTACGTCGCCGCAGTCGATAGCCAAGGTCGCCCGACCCGTTGGAGTACGCTCAACACGCTGACCGATACGACAAGCGGCATGAAACGCGACGGCCAACTCACGTTCGACCCGCCACGGGATTGGGTTCCTGCAACGATCAGTGGCAGTGCGAAGCTTTACTACGTCCGGGTTAAAACGACGGGTACCGGTACGGCGCCGAGTGTGAACACGATATTGGGGCGCGAGTACACCAAAGGGAGCACCATCCCCGCGTTTGACGCCCAGGCTGACAAGGACCACGACGGCTACTTGAACAACGCCGAGTATGCCAAACGGCGATCGGGGTATGACGCCCGGTTCGTCTACGAAAGCCGCTTGTTCTACCCGAATTACGGCCCGATGCGGTTCGCAACCAATGTCTCCGATCCGAACTTCCGCAACTGGGCGGCAGACTACCACGTGCGATTCTTGGCGTCGCAACCGCTGGCAACCGGCTTCTTCGTGGACAATTCAATTGGCCGGCTGAGTGTCGATACGACTGGTGTCGCGGAATCACTTGATAGCTATTCAACAGACTATGGGTCGCTTTTGGGGTCCATCAACAAGAAATTGATGAGCAAAGGCAAATGGTTGGTTGCCAACACGGCAGGTGGCAACACGACGGCAGAACCCATCATACAAAATGGCGTATCGTATCTAGAAGAGTTTGCATTACGTCCGATGTCGGCGAACCACGTGCAGTACGACGATTTGGCGGCAACG
>JAYSXU010000689.1:0-1052 GCA_043716965.1 Fimbriiglobus sp. | reverse complement strand
CAACATCAGTGAACCGTTCGGCAAAGCTTACAACGCCAGTTGGTTCGCCCAAGAAAAGAACGACGACGGCACCGTGGGCAAACCCGTCCACGCGACGGCGGGTTACCAAGCCCCGCCGTTGGACGGCATCTGGGCCACCGCACCCTACTTCCACAACGGCAGCGTGCCGACACTAGAGGGCGTGTTGAACAGCAAACACCGCCCGAAGATTTTCACCCGGTCCTTTCACACCAACGAAGCCGATTACGACAAAGCCGCCGTCGGGTGGACGGTCCGCGAGGTACCGGCCCCGGACGCCAAGCTACCCGAGATCGAGCGCCGCAAAGTGTACGACACCACCCAACCCGGTCGCAGCAACACCGGCCACACCTACGGCGACGACCTCACGACCGAGGAACGCCACGCCGTGATCGAGTACCTCAAGACTTTGTGACGCGGTTGTGTAGATTAGCTGCGTGACTGTCACTCCCATTGAGAACCCGACCATGCCGCGCTTACTCTCCCTTGCCGTGTTGGTGTTCACATCACTTTCGGCCTTCAGTGCGGACCCGGTGACGCACCGGGTGTTGGGGTCGGATCGCACCACCGGCAAGATGGCGATCATCGCTGCGGACGGAACGGTGGAATGGGAATTCACCAACAAACACGACGTTCACGACCTGCATTTGCTGCCCAACGGCAACTACTTGACGCACATTCGCCACACGACCGTCGCGGAGATCAGCCCGAAGAAAGAGGTCGTCTGGCAGTACGAATCGAAGCCCAAGGCTGGCTACACCGGCCGCGTTGAAGTTCATGCGTTTCAGCGGTTGGCCGACGGCAACACGATGATCGCGGAGGGCGGCAACAGCCGCATCATCGAAGTTGATCCGAAGGGCAAGATCGTTAAAGAGATCGCGTTGAATTTGCCGAAATCCGACGCGCACCGCGACACCCGCATGGTCCGCAAACTGGCCTCGGGGAACTACCTCGTGTGCCACGAGGGGATCGGCACCGTGCGCGAGTACGACGCCAGTGGCAAGACGGTGTGGGAGTACACGCTGGACCTCGCC
>JAYSXU010000688.1:0-3227 GCA_043716965.1 Fimbriiglobus sp. | reverse complement strand
TCCCGAGCATGATCCGGCGTTGCACCTCTTTGCCAAAGCCTTCGCCACGAGATTTGGAGTACGTGCCGATGAGGTCCGACTTCGTCTTGGTGCGGTGGCCGTAGTGCATGCCGTCGAACCGGGCGAGGTTACTGGACGCCTCGGCGGTGGCCACGATGTAATAGACCGCGACGGCGTACTTCGTCCCGTAGGGCAGCGACACGTCCACCAGCGTCGCGCCGAGCTTTTCGTATTCCTTGAGGGCAGCCCGAACGGATTGTTCGACTTCGCTATCCAACCCGTCGTCGAAGAACTGTTTCGGAACGCCGATGCGAAGCCCCTTCACCGGGTCGTTCAGGGTCGTGCGGTAACTGGGAACGGGTTTGTCGATGCTCGTGGAATCGCGTGGGTCGTGACCGCTGATGACTTCCATCATCAACGCCGCATCGGTGATGTCGTGGGTGAACGGCCCGACTTGGTCGAGCGAGCTAGCAAAGGCAATCAGACCGTACCGGGACACCCGCCCGTAGGTCGGCTTGATCCCGACGATGCCACAGAGCGCCGCGGGTTGGCGGATCGAACCGCCCGTATCGGTGCCTAACGAAACGGGTGCTTCACACGCTGCCACGGCTGCTGCGGAGCCGCCGGAGGAACCGCCGGGAATGCGGGTCACGTCCCAGGGGTTTTTCGTCGTTTGGTACGCGCTGTTTTCGGTGGACGACCCCATTGCGAACTCGTCCATGTTCGTCTTGCCGATCAGCACGGCATCGGCGGCCTTCAACTTTTCCAGGACATGCGCGTCGTAGGGCGGCACGAAGTTTTGCAGAATCTTACTCGAACAGGTCGTCGGCACGCCCTTGGTACAAAGCACGTCCTTGATCGCCACCGGAACCCCGGCCAGCAAGCCAAGCTTCGCGCCCGACTTGCGCTTCGCATCAACCGCTGCGGCTTGTTGGTGAACGCTCGCTTCATTTACGTACAAGAAGGCGTTGACCTTCGCATCCCGCTCCTTGATGGATGCCAGAAACGCCGTAGCAATTTCCGTGGCCGTCACTTGCCCCGAGGCTTGCAGGGCGAGCAGTTCCGTTGCGGTTTTTTCAATGAGTGACATGGTGATTCAGAGTGCCGATAAGGAAAGAACTGTCACGATTCGTCGCTATCAAACACCGCCGGGACGCCGAAGTAATCGCCGATCCGATTCGGTGCATTCTTGAGGGCTTCGCTAACGGGTAGCGATGGTGTTGGCACATCGTCGCGGAAGACGTTTTGCACCGGCAACGGGTGCGCCAGCGGTTCAACGCCGTCCGTGTTCACTTCTTGCAATTGATCGACGTAGCCCAGGATGTTGTTCAACTGATCGGCCATCGTCGAAAGGTCCGTGTCGGTCATTTCCAGACGTGCGAGCTTGGCCACCTTGCGCACTTCTTCAATCGAGAGCGACATACGAACAGTCCTCAAGTCAGCAAGCTAAACACAATCAAGTCGCGGGATGCACACCGGGATAAAACGGCGGACCCGGCGACTTGGAGAGCGTAATCATGACACCACGAACTAAATCGGCTGCATACTGAACGGCTGCCGACGCAACGGCCGTTGAATCGCGCCGCTGCGAATGCATTGGCAACAAACCCGTGCCCGAACCGTCTCGCCGCCTAGGGCGATCTGAATCTTCTGCAAGTTCGGCTTGTAAACCCGCTTGTTGATCCCGGTGATCTTCTTGCCGACCCCGCCCAGGTACTTCGCCTTACCGCGGTACGTCTTCATATTGCCGCGAGCCGGCTTCTTCGCGCAAATCGCGCACTGCATGCCCATGATCGACTCCTGACAAACCCAGACCTATTCACAGAACGATCACTATAGCGGTCGAAGAACGTCTGACAACCGCGCACCGCGAAAAACTGAGGTAGCGGACGCCCATGCACGATCAAGCAAAGCCCATGCACGATCGTGCATGGGCTTTTGCTACCTCCCAACTACATTACTTCTGTGAAACCAGAATTACCCGCCCCCGGTCGTCGCATCGCGTTGTCCCTGCCCCGGCAGTGGGTCGTCGATTTGATGCACCTGTGTCGGCACATCCCGATCATCCCCATCGAACGCCGGATGCAACTGGCGTCACTCATTGCGGCACGGCAACGGTTGACTCACCCGCCGTCGTGGGCGGCGATTTTCGTGAAGGCTTACGCGCTCACGGCAGCGCGGCATCCCGTCTTTAGGCAAGCGTATTGTGCGTACCCGTGGCCACATCTGTATGAAGCCGCACAGAGTATCGCTTCCGTGGCCGTGGCACGCGAATATGACCGTGAACCAGCCGTGTTCTTCGGGCTGATTCGCGCCCCGGATCAGCAGTCTCTCGCGCAGCTCACTTCGCAGCTCAACGATTTCAAAACGAAGCCGGTCGAGCAGATTCGGCCCTTCGCACGGCTTATTCGCTACACCCGTTATCCGCTACCGTTGCGGCGAATTCTGTGGTGGATCGGGATGAACCTTTCCGGTCGCCATCGGGCCAAGACGATCGGGACTTTTGCCGTGACAGTTCTTGCCGGTGCCGGTGCGAATCTTGGCCGGATCATTTCCCCAGTTGCGACCACGTTGACGTATGGCCCCTTTGAAGTGGATGGTTCCGTGATCGTGCGGATCAGTTTTGACCACCGCGTGATGGACGGCCTTCCGGTCGCACTCGCCCTGTCGGAGTTGGAATCCCTCTTGCTTAACGAAATCCTCAACGAACTGGCTTGATCCCCATTGCCCTGCGCCCGGTCGTGCCGTCCGCACCGTCCGCATGATGGGCAATGGCCTACAGATTGCTTGTGGTAGACCGGGTAGGTTGCGAAGCCTAGGTTAACAGGATAAGTTAGTGGCAGTGCGGACCGGGGAATGCAAAACACAGCATCTAAGTCGAAGACTACGGATTGTCTTCTGGCGTTTGATTCCATTCCGAGTTCTGGTTTCCGCATTTGAATTACGGGTGATTCATGCGAAGGGTTGTTATCACGGGCATCGGTGTGGTTGCGGCAAACGGAATTGGCCGAGAGCGATTTTGGGAAGCCTGCATCAACGGCGTCAGCGGCATCGGGCCGATTCGCTCGTTCGACGCCAGTCGGCACCCGGTGCGCGTGGCGGGGGAAGTTCACGACTTCGACCCGGCGCCCTACGTCCCCGTTACCATGCGGAAGCAACTGAAAGTGATGGGCCGGGCCGCCAAGTTTGGCCTGGGAGCGGCGGGGCTGGCGATCCGTGACAGTGGG
>JAYSXU010000687.1:0-9686 GCA_043716965.1 Fimbriiglobus sp. | reverse complement strand
TTGTTGCTGACCCACCACGACCGCAACCGCGTCGAAGTGTACGCCTACGCTAGCATTTTGCGGCCCGATGACACCACGGAGAAGTTGCGGAAACTTGCAGACCACTGGCGGCCCATCGGCGGACTTCCGGACGGCCAAGCCTACGAGATGATCCGCAAGGACCAACTCGACGTGCTCATCGAACTCAACGGCCACACCGCCGGCAACCGCCTCACGCTGTTGGCCCAACGACCGGCGCCAATTCAACTCACGCTGTTCGGCTACCCCAACACCACCGGCATGGCGGCGGTCGATTACCGGATCACCGACGCGGTGTCCGACCCCGTTGGCACGACCGAAGAACTGAGCGTCGAGAGGTTATTGCGTTTGCCCGAAGTGCCGTGGGCGTATGTGCCACCGGACTTGAACATCCCCGTCACGCCGCTGCCATCGAGCGAGAAGAAACAGTTTACCTTCGGTTGCCTGAACAACTCCGCGAAGATTTCCGATGCGTGCTTGAACACCTGGATCAAGCTGATTCAATCCATCCCCGGCACGAAACTCATGCTGCTCGCGGGGCAATCGCAAGCCGGGTCGAAACGGTTGATGGACCGCTTCACCAAAGCCGGTATCTTGCGGGAACGGATCGAAATGGTAATGCGGCTACCCCGCGAAAAGTATTTTGAAGCCTACCAACAGTTCGACATTAGCCTCGACCCGTTCCCGTACAACGGCGGCGTCACGACGGGCGATTCGTTGTGGATGGGCGTGCCCGTCCTGACGGTTGCCGGGCCGAGCTACGTCTCGCGGCAGGGCGTGATGGTCAACACCACACTCGGCCTGAACGACTTCACCGCCGACTCGCCCGAGACGCTCATTGCACTCGCCAAATCCTGGACCCAACGCCGCCCGGAGTTGGCCGAAATCCGCGCGAACTTGAGGCAACGACTGTTGGCGTCAGCACTGGCAGATGGCCCCCGCTACGTGCGAAATCTCGAAGCAGCCCTGCGTGACGTTTGGGAACAGCGGATGTAATCAAACTTGGTTGGGCAGACCATGACCGAGGAAGAGTGGCTCACCGGCTCCGATCCCGAACCCCTGCTGCGCTACATGGTGGGTAAAGCCAGCAACCGGAAGGCGCGACTCTTTATCGTGTGGTGCTGTCGCCAATGTGATCTCTTTTCCGATCTCCGGTTTGTCGCTGCCATAAACCTTGCTGAACGTTTGGAAGAAGCATCCACGAAGGAACGCGATGCAGTCGAAGCCGGAATTTGGGAAGCTCAAGATGATGACGAAGAGTATGCCAATCACTACTTGGTTCCGTTCAGCGTAATAGATCTGCTTCGTGATACATACTCCATCGAATCTGCCGCCGACAGTCCTTACACGCTGGCGTCGTGCGCTCAATGTTTCACTCGAAATGACCTTTCTTTTGACGGCCTCGCGGAAGAACTATTCATCGAGCAAACGGAAGCCATCCGGGAACTCTTCGGCAACCCGTTCCGCCCCGCTGTCTTGAACCCGCGTTGGCTCACGTCCACCGTGATCGGCATCGCCGAAAGCATCGACCGCCACGCCCAATACCACAACATGCCGATCCTGGCCGATGCGCTCGAAGACGCCGGGTGCGACAATTCGGACATCCTCACCCACTGCCGTGAGGATCGGTTCCATGTCCGTGGGTGTTGGGTTCTTGACCTGCTATTGGGGCACGGTTAGAGCAATGACTGCGCCCAAACCTGGAAGCCACCCTCCGCAGTGTGTGGGAACAACGGCTGTAGGCTTCCAGTCTATTGGTTACTTCTTCTCCGCGCCGATCAGGTTCAGCAGCCGTCCGGGGACGTACACCACTTTCTTCACGTCGCTTGCGCTCAGGTAGCGGGCGATGTCGGGTAGCGCGAGGGCGGCGGCTTGGACGGCGTCTTGGGTTGCTTCGCGGGGGACGTTGATGCGGCCCCGGAACTTGCCGTTCACTTGCACGCCGATTTCGACCGCTTCTTCCACTACCATCGCGGGATCGAACTGTGGCCACTGGGATTTGAAAACGCTCTCCTTGTTGCCCAGGTAGACACGCCACAACTCTTCGCCGATGTGCGGGGCAATCGGGGCGAGTAGCTGGACGAACTTCGCGGCGGAGTCGGGGGTCATCGGGGTGTCGGACAGCGCCTTCCAGAAGGACATCAGCGAACTGACCGCCGTGTTGAACTCGATGTCCGTCAGTTGGCGATCGACGCTTTGAATGGCGCGATGCAGGTGCCGGGTGACTTCCGGCGGTTCGGTCGCGGCACTGATGTTCGCTGGCTTCTGGTAGTACGCGAACACCCGGCGCAGGAAGCGGTTGGGGCCTTCGATTTGTTCGGGATCCCACTCACTCGCCGCGCCGAACGGCCCGAGGAACATCAGGAACATCCGGAACACGTCGCAGCCGTACTCGTCAATCACCGGGTCCGGGCTGACGGCGTTACCGCGACTCTTGCTCATCTTGTAACTGCGGCCATCGACGACGATGCTTTCGTCCGCTTTTAGGCGAAAGGCGCCCTTGGTTTTGTGAACGTCCGCCTTGTCCACTTTCGCGCCCTCGACTCGCTCCTTGGTCGCCTTCACGGTCGCGGCCAGGAACTTCACCTCGTGTTCACCGACGGTGCGGGCTTCTTCGCGGATTTGCGTCACGTCGGCGGCGCTGACGGGTTTGCCGTCGGCGGTTTTGAACAGGCTGAACTCTTTCTCGCCCTGCACCAAGCCCTGGTGGACCATGCGTTCGTAGGGTTCCGGCGTGGACACCAGCCCGGCGTCGGCCAGCACCATTGACACGAACCGGGCGTAGATCAGGTGCTTCGTGGCGTGCTCCGCCCCGCCAATGTAGGTCCGCACCGGCATCCACTTTGCTTCGATGTCCTTCGGCAC
This sequence comes from Fimbriiglobus sp., assembly GCA_043716965.1. Classification (GTDB taxonomy): domain Bacteria; phylum Planctomycetota; class Planctomycetia; order Gemmatales; family Gemmataceae; genus Fimbriiglobus. The sequence continues at coordinate 6,803 of JAYSXU010000687.1, read as the reverse complement.
AAACACTTGGCTGTTGCCCTCGGCCAAGTAGCGGAAGCTGTAGAAGCTGCTGCACACGAACGTGTCCATCGTGTCGAGTTCCGGCCGCCAACCTTTGCCAAAGATGCGTTCCGTGCGTTCGACCAGTTCCTTCGATTCGCCCAGCGGCGACGTGCCCTTCGGTTGGAAGTTGACCACGTCCGTCGGCAACAGCCACGGCAGGTGTTCGTCCGGGACCGGGTGGGGGTTGCCATCGGGGTCGTACACGATCGGGATCGGCGCGCCCCAATAGCGTTGCCGACTGATGCCCCAATCGCGCAGGCGGTATTGCGTCGTCTCCCGCCCGTAGCCCTTCGCCTTGATATGGTCCATCACCGCTTGGCGCGATTGGTCCCAACGCAGGCCGCGCACCTCGGCGGGTTCGGTCAGGATGCCGTCGTCTTCGAGGTAGTGTTCTTCAATGTTGCCGACCCGCGCCGCCCGTTCGGGGTCGCTCGGCAGCATCGCCACTTTCAGTGGGATGCCGTACTTCTTGGCGAACTTATAATCACGTTCGTCGTGGGCGGAGCAGTTCACCCAGCCGGTGCCGTAGTCTGCCTTCGCATACGACGCCACCCAAATCGGCAGGTCGCCGGTGCCGAACGGGTTCTCGACGTACCGCCCGGTGAAGATGCCATCCACGTCCTTGTCCACGGTGTGCGGGTTCAGCATCCGCTTGCGTTTGGTGCGTTCGATAAACTCCAGAACTGCGGCTTCGTGTTCGGTGCCGCGCACCAGTTCGGGCAATGTCGCGTGTTCCGGCGCGATGACGGTGAACGTCTGCGCGATGAACGTTTGCGGGATCGAATCAAACACCTCGAACTCAATATTCATGCCCTTGACGCGCTGCTTGAAGTTGATGCCGGTGCTGCGCCCGAACCAGTTGCGTTGCAACGTTTTCGTCAGTTCCGGCCACTTTACACGGTCGCTGTCCAGTCCTTCGATCAGCCGGTCCACGTACTGCGTGATGCGGAAGTACCACTGCTTCATCGGGCGCAACACGACCAGGGTGCGACAGCGTTCGCAGCGACCGTCTTCGATTTGCTCGTTGGCCAGTGTGGTCTGGCAGAGGCCGGGGCACCAGTTGACTAGCGATTCTTTGCGGTACGCCAGCCCGCGCTTGTGCATCGTCAGGAAGACGGTTTGGGTCCACTTGTAATAGCTTGGGTCGCTGGTGTTCAGCGTCTTCGACCAGTCGTACATGCAGCCCAGGCGCTTGAGTTGCGAAATCATCGTCTCGATGTTGTCCCGGATTTGCACGCTCGGGTGGATGCCCGTCTTGATCGCGTGGTTCTCCGCCGGCAGCCCGAATGCATCGAACCCCATCGGCGAAAGCACCGTGTGCCCCTTCATCCGCATGTAGCGCGCGAACGCATCCGCCGGGGCATAATTGTAGACGTGCCCCACGTGCAGGCGATCGCCGCTCGGGTACGGAAACATGACGTGGGTGTAGTACGGGTTCGTCGCGGCCCGAAGGTTCACGTCATCAAGGCGTTCGGCTTCCCACGTCTGTTGCCACTTCGTTTCAATCGCCGAAAACGGATTCTCCGGAACAGACATGATCCCGACCCTTCTGGTGGTTGCAAAAACGCGATAACCGTGCGTCCGCAAATTTTAGGGCGAACGCCCAGAAGTGACAGTGACAGAACTGGCGAAGTTCGATCGGACGGAATTTTAAGAACTGAATTCATCACAGAGGGCACGGAGAGCCACAGAGGAAATCAATACAAGTATTTTTTCTTCTCCGTGGCTCTCCGTGCCCTCTGTGGTGAAAAGTCTTGCTCGGGATTCGCCTTACGCCTTCACTTTGTACGACGCGACTTTGACGGGGACGACTTGTTTCGCCAGTCGGCAGACTTCGAGCAGGCGGATGAAGGAGTACGTGAGGTCGATTTCCCACCAGCGGTGGCCGTGGGCGGCGGCGCTGGGGGCGGCGTGGTGGTTGTTGTGCCAGCCTTCGCCGTTAGTTAGTAGTGCTACGAGCCAGTTGTTACGGCTCTGATCGCTGGTCTCGTAATTGCGGTAACCCCAACGGTGCGACGCGGAGTTGACCAGCCACGTGATGTGCCACACATACACGGTCCGGACCACGATGCCCCAGACGAACGCTTGCACGGTGATCTGCACAGCCTGTTCAAATTCACCCGTGATCGCCCACCCCAGTCCGAACGCCCCGACTAGAATGGCGACGAGATGCGCGATGTAGACCTTGGCCCAGCGGTTGCGCTTGTGGAGCCACTTTTGGAACGGGTCGCTAATCAGGTCCATGATGTAGCGTTCTGGTCCGCCCGACTTACCGCGTGGTGCATCGGCAGTGTAGACCCAGCCGACGTGGCCCCAGTAAAAATCGGGCACGGGGCTATGCGGGTCGCCTTCGTCGTCGCTGTGTTGGTGGTGCATCCGATGCACCGCAACCCACTTCAACGGCGGCCCTTCGAGGCTACAAATCCCACAGACAACGAAGGTCTTTTCGAGCCACCGGGGGACCGTCACGGACCGATGGGTCAACAAACGGTGGTACCCTAAGTTAATGCCGATCGACCCGAAAATGGCGTTGCCGATCAGCACAATCGGAATGCCCCACCACGTGAAACAGTAGGGGATTGCCGCCAATACGCACAGCGCGTGAAAGCCGACGAGCACTGCCACTTTGAAGCGTGCGACCGGGGGTTTCGTCGGAGAAGTTGCTGGCAGTAAGGTTTTCAAAATGTTGGCGACTTTCCAGGACTACGATGAAATCGGACCCAATCTCATCAGGAACCGTTTCCCGAATCAATAGGACTTCGACTTCTGACGCTGCATTTCTTGAGTCGGAAGTTTCAAGTTCCAAGCCAAGCCCAGCATCGCCAGTGTGCGGATCATCCAATAGCTGACGTCAATTTGCCACCAACGCAGGCCGTGGCGGGCGGACGTCGGGAAGGCGTGGTGGTTATTGTGCCACCCTTCGCCCAGTGCTAAAATCCCAAACGTCACGTTGTTCTTGCTGTGGTCATTACTGCGAAACGGCTGCAACCCCCAGATGTGACACGCGGAGTTCACACTCCAAGTGACGTGGTGGACCAAGAAAATCCGCACCAGCCCGCCCCAAATCAGACCCGTGACGACGCCCATCCAGCTTCCCGAAATTATCCCGCCGAGAATTGCCGGAATCACGAACCCGATCACCACCCAAAGGGGGAACAACAGGCTCACGGTCCGGATCGCTCGGCTGGAACTGAGGTCTTTGACGTAGTGTTCGAGGTTCATCGGGTCCGCTTTGAAGGCCCAGCCGACGTGGGCGTGCCAGAACCCGGTCAGAAATCCAAGCACGCCACTGCCGGATGTGTTGGGGGAGTGAACATCATCATGCGTGTCACTGTGTTGATGATGGCGTCGATGCAGGGCGACCCACTTGAGCAAATTCCCTTGCAGTGCCATCGAGCCAAGCACGCCGAAGATAAATTTCATCCACGTCGAGGTTTCAAACGAGCGGTGAACAAAGAGCCGGTGATACCCAACGGTAATCCCCGACAACGTCATTAAGTACATACCGAGCATCAAAACTAGGTCGGACCAATAAAAGCCCCAGCCCCAAAGCATCACGCCAGCCGTCACGACCCCGGAAAAGGGAACAATAATTCCCAAAAACGTTGCGATCCGGCCCCCTAAAGAGAGTTGCCGGACGGGTTCGTTGGGTATCTCGGTTTGAAGGATCGGGGCGGTCGAAGCATCGGTCATCACGAGGAATCCTTATCTGCTTTCCGGGGTTCAGTTTATGGTAATTGGTGCCGCGAGTATCCGGTGTGTTTCAACGCACAGACCAGCACTCCCAGCCGATGGCAATCGGGGGTCAAAAGCGAGAGTCGATCGGTCGAACAAATTCAACGGAAACAACTTTCCAGAGTACAACAGTTGATGTGCGAGCCGCCAGTGCAACTATTGCGAGTCCGAGCACAGTTACCGCTAGTATAAGACGGTTCGCCGAGAAGTTCTCGCAGAAGCACCCGAGATCTCGGAAAAATTTTGCCAACCCGGATCGTGCTTGCCGTCCCCGACCGCGTAAATACAATTTCTGATCTGAGAACTTTAACCTCGAATCGGGATTCGGTTTCATGAAAAAGGGCATCCACCCGGCCTACCGTTCCGTCGTGTTCCTCGACGCGGCCGCCAACTTTTCCTTCGTCAGTAGCTCCACGGTCAAAACGACCGACACGATCAAGTGGACCGACGGTAACGAGTACCCGCTGTACCGCGTCGAAATCTCCAGCGCAAGCCACCCGTTCTTCACCGGTAAGATGAAGTTCATCGACACGACAGGGCGGGTCGAGAAGTTCCAGAAGAAGTACCAAAACTCGAAGTTCTCCAAGATGCTTCCGGGGCAAGAAGAGGCGAAGTAGTCGCTTTTCGATCCCGGCGAACCGGCTGCGCAAGCAGCAGGGTGGACTTCCACTAGCACGTGGCAGGTTTTAACCCAGGCGACTGACGTCGCCGGTTCGCCGGGAAAACGCCAAACAAGACACCCCATGCCGACCCATCCCATCCACGAAGTCATCGACTTTCGCCGCCGTTAGCGGGTGAGTGACTTCGTGCGGATCGGGTTCTGGTTTTGGGATTTCTTGTTTGGGGACTTCATCACATGTGGCCGACACTTCAAGCCAAGCTCGCGCACTTCCACGCACTCGAAGAGAAACTCGCCGATCCCGTGATTGCGATGGACCCGGCGAAGTTCTCGGTCGTTGCCAAAGAACATAGCGCCCTGATGAAGCTGATTAAGCCGTATCTTGAATATCTGAAACTCGACAAATCCATTCAAGACTCCGAAGCGTTACTCAAGTCCGAATCGGATGCCGACATGGTTGCGATGGTCGAGGAGGAACTCTCGGCGTTGCGGCCCAAACGCGATGCCTTGCGGGAGAAACTCGAAGACCAACTCCTTGTCGATCCCGCCGAAGACTTTGACAGCCTCATCATCGAAATCCGTGCCGGGACCGGCGGCGATGAAGCGGCCTTGTTTGCGGGCGAGTTGTACGAAATGTACACCCGGTATGCCCGCACGCAACGGTGGGCGATCGACGAGCTTTCGACCAGTACCGGCGAAGCGGGCGGGTTCAAAGAAGTGTCGTTCAGCATCAAGGGCGAAGGGGTCTATCAGGCGTTGCGGTTCGAGTCCGGCGGGCACCGGGTGCAGCGGGTGCCGAAGACGGAAACGCAGGGCCGCATTCACACTTCCTTGGCCACGGTCGGGGTGATGCCGGAGCCGGACGAAGTCCAAGTGGAGATTAAGCCAGCAGACTTGATTATCGAAACCATGCGGGCCGGCGGCGCCGGGGGACAGCACGTGAACAAAACCGAATCCGCCGTCCGGATTTGGTACAAGCAAGGCACGCCGGACCAGATCGAAGTGAAGTGCCAGGACGGACGCAGTCAGCACAAGAACAAGGACCAAGCCATGCGGGTGCTGCGGGGCCGCGTGTTTGAAGCCCAGCAGCGGAAGCTGCACCGCGAACGCGCTGAAATGCGGCGCACCCTGATCGGCGGCGGCGACCGCAGCGAGCGCATCCGCACCTACAACTACCCCGACGGCCGCATCACCGACCACCGCATCGGGCTGAGCGTCTACAAGCTGATGGAAATCCTCGGCGGCAACCTCGACCACCTCATCACGCCGATGAAAGAGCACGACAAAAAAGAACGACTATCTCAGGTGAAGTAGGCAGAGATTTGTAGCGGTAACCGAGCCACGACCGTCAGGGAGTGGCCCAACCAGCCTCTCACAAAACGGTATGTGGCATGGTAGGCGACACTTCGCCGGTCTCGACATCCTGGGCAATCGCGGAGATAAACCCACCGGCTTTTTTCGCCGATACCGAGGTTGTCAGAAAACCTTACTTTTTCGCGGGCATCAATCCTTCACGGCGTTGCCGAGCGGGGATGGTCAGTTACATTCAAGCGGCTTGGAGTCGTAACCAAGTTGTCAGAGCGTTGGGCCAATGGCTTGTCGGAAAATTTCCAGCTACGGGTGGGGTGGGTGTCGTTTCTTCCAGCAAACCGTTTCGGCTGTGGCCATAGGACGAACGGTTCTTGCGTTCCAACACAGTACAAACAATTTATCCCGCGCAGTCCATTTCTTCGTCGCGTGCCGGAAAATTATTACTTCCGCTTCAAGCTTCTTAACCCGAACGGTCGATCACAAGACTAACGTTTATGTCTGGCTACTTGACTCCGCAACTTGCGGCAACTGATCGTCGTACCATGTGTCGGGAGCGTTGGTCATGATGACTAAATTTCAGTTGGGCGTCGCGGTTTTGCTGATCGCATCGGTGCAGTCACTCACGGCTCAAACGCCGGCAATCCCGATGCCGAAGTCGGGGAACTCGTCGCTGTTGCCGCCGCTACCGATGCCGCCGAAATTGGGCGAAGGCACTGCCGAAGAAATCAAGCCGCCGAAGGAAGTCTCGCCGGACCTTCCGCCGATCATGCCACTCGCGCCGCCGATGACAATGGGCGAAGTGATGCCGTCGTGTAGCACATGTGGTGCTAAGAACTGCACCGATCCCGGTTGCGGTGGCTTGGAACCGAAGGGGCCGAAAGACCCGGTTTGGATCAGCTTCACGCAACTGTTGCTTTGGTTTCAACCGTCGCGGTCGCCGTTCCCGTTGGCCACGGGTGTGGCCGGGCAAACGCTGTTGGACGGGCAAAGCGAACTGGGAATGTACAAAGCGTTTCAAGTCGATGGCGGCATGTGGCTTGATAAAGAACACACGTCCGGTATCGGGATGGGGCTGTTAATCAGCGAGCATCGGTCC
>JAYSXU010000686.1:0-3236 GCA_043716965.1 Fimbriiglobus sp. | reverse complement strand
CGATGGGCTTCCTGTTGTTCGGCGAAGGCAACGTGCCGTGGATGGTCCGCGAACTGATTCGCAAATCCGAACCGGACCCCGACAAGCGCCCGCTCATCATCATCGCGGGCGCTTAACAGTGTTGTACCCGCAGCCGACCGACTCCGGGATTACGGGCAGGTCTTTCACTTCGATCCTGCCAACGAAGCGGGCGTCACGGAGCTTGGTAACATGGACGGTGGGGTAATCTCACCGTCCGATTTGCCCGAGAGGTACTGCGTTTGGACCACGCCACTCGGTGGCGTCGGCGTACTCACCGCAGGGCTAGCCCCGGTGATTCGCTCTTTCATGCTTTGCCACGAGCAATTCGTACACTGGCACCCGACCGAACTGATGACCATGACCGCAACTGCCAAAGTCGATAACCGTTTCATCGTCAATTCCCCCCGAAAAATTCCCAGGCCGTCCCCACGGCCCGAACTTGCGAGAGCCAATTAACGAAAGGTGGTCTTGCTGTCAAGAGAGATGCTTAAAAATGAAACACCGACCGCAAGAGTGCGCTCGGCGAAGGGGTTGAGTATCCGCATTTGAGAATCGATTACGCAATGAACAACCGGCGGCGAAGCCCGACGAGTGTTAACGCGGCAATCGCGCCCAGGACCACAGACGGCGGCACTGGCACGGCTGCCGGTGCGAGCGAACCCCCGAATTGGCTGATATAATAGTCATTCGTGACGCCAGTTGAGTTCTGAGTAAACTCGTCGATCACGCCGTTGTTTCGGTTGGTGTAACCGTAGGTGTCGCCTTTGACCACGTTCAAATTCACGCGGTAAAAGCCGTCGCCCGTCATCTGGAAGATACCGTTGAACGTCCCCGTTGCGGTGGTGGGGTCACCCGACGACGTGTAAAAGCCTGGACCAAAGGTCGGGTTCAACACCCCGTTCAAACCGCCGAAGGTGACATCGAGATTGTAGCTAAGCCACTTGCCGTAGCCGCCTAGGTTGGACACCGGCAGGCTCGCCGCTCCGACCGCTAATCGGGCCAAATCGTCAGCCGTGTTGGCGTTTTGCCCGGCAACCGTCATCCGGAATTGCGTGAAATTCGGATTCGTCCACGCCCCGCTGTGCGAGGTCACGGTTGACCCGTTGTTGTCGTCGATCTGAACCAAGTTGTTGGCATCACGGGCCGGGTTGGGAGCACCGCCGGGGATTCCGTAGAACGCCGAATTCAAGAACTGCGAATAGTTGCCCGTTCCGCCCGCCGCAAGCAAGCTGTCGTAGGAAACAACACCAGGCCCGCCGATGCCCGGAGTTGTAATTCCGCGGGCGTAGAACAGCGATAGGTCGTTTTGCCGAACGGCACCACTGTTCACGGCGTTCGTGTTGTTCTGGGCGTCCGCCGCAGTGACAAACCGACTGTAAGTGCCGTTGTAAACAACCCGATCGCTGTAGGCATACGACGTGACAAACGCCGCCTGTGTGACTGCTGTGGTTCCCAAAAAACTGACTGCGATCAACACGAACGCGAAAAACCGAACACGTACCATCTGATTCATCCTTGTCCAGGAATGGGCGAGTGTTTTGGGCGAACTTGTTGGGCGAACATGTTGGGCGACGTGATGCTTTCAACTCACTTTGTTGAAACGCATAATGAGTTTTAACGCCTCGACAAAATTGTTCGATAGCAAAATGTTAGAAATAGTCGCACTTCTTCAAAATATCACATTAATGGTAGTTTTTAGGATATTCAATTTGGAATGCTACAGAGGTGCGGGCAAGTCTCGTCGAACAAACACCCCTAGGGCAATGAGATAACCCGCTGCCCCAACTCCTAGTAAAACGGCCATCACTGGCACTTCCAACAACTGATTGTTAGTCGCCCACCCCTCGCCGAGATCAATCGTCCAGATGTTCTTCAGCCAGATTTTCTGCGGCTGGTAGTAGAAGAACACGGTGAACGGTCGCACGAACGCGGCGCCGTCCCACAACTGCCCGATCACGTTGGCCGTGAACATCGTCACGCCGACCAGCGCCGCGACGCCGATGGCCTTCCACCGACTCCGCCCGAACGCCGAGATCATCATCGTCAGGCCGCTCATCGCAAACATCAATGCGGCGAGGTTGACGGCGGCCCAGCCCTGCCGTGCTGCGGACACGTCCAACACCGCCGGGCCACGCGGTAACTTAATCGGCGACTTCGCCTGAATTTTGTCGAGTACGGTGTAATCCACTTCAAACGGCCCGATCAGCGCCAGCCCCGTTTGTGTCCCTGCCAGGATGCTGCAACACAAAATCGGAATCACGATGCAGTCCACGATGAAGTGCGCCAGAATCAGGCGGTTTCGTGGCACCGGCTGTGAGAGTAATAGCTCCATCGTGCCGCGGTCCAGTTCACCGGCAATGGCCGAACCCGCGCGGCCGACGGCCCACAACGACACCAGGATCACCACGACCGGGTGGAGCATCTCGACGGCGAGGAAGTCGTTCGGCTTTTCAAACTGAATCTCCGCACCGCCCAGTACCGCTTGCGACACCTTACCGGGGCCTTTGAAAACCACCTCGTCGAACAGCTTCTTGTCAATGTTCTGCATCGCCGCCAAGCCGTTGAAGAACGGCGCGATCTCGGTCGTGACCCGCTGCGCAATCTTTACCCAGAACGCAGAGAACACAAACAGCAACACGCACACGGCCAACAACGGCCACCGCGTGTCCCGCAACAATTTCTGCACCAGTATGAACGTCATGTGCGGTGCTCGGTAGTAAATCAGCAGAATTCACCACAGAGGGCACAGAGAGCCTCAGAGGGAAAACCACAAACATGTTTTATTCTTCTCCGTGGCTCTCTGTGCCCTCTGTGGTGAATCCATTCTTAGTCTTGGACTTCTGGATTCACGCAGTGTACCAGTTTTCGGCCTTCGAGACCGGCGATCAGGTTCTGCGCGGCGATCGTGGCCATCGCGTTACGGGTGTCGATGGTGGCACTGGCAATGTGCGGCGCGATGACGCAGTTCGGGAGCTTGTAAAGTTCGTGAGTGGGCGGTAACGGTTCGGGGTCGGTGACATCCAACCCGGCAGCGAAGATCACGTTGCGTCGCAGGGCATCCGCCAACGCCACTTGATCGACGAGCGGGCCACGACTGGTGTTGATGAACACGGCACTGCGTTTCATTTTGGCGAACTGTTCGGTGCTGAATAGCCCCTGCGTCGTCGGGTTCAGATCGGCGTGGACTGAGACGAAATCACTTTCCGCAAGTAACG
>JAYSXU010000685.1:0-3238 GCA_043716965.1 Fimbriiglobus sp. | reverse complement strand
AATCGGAGCGGGAGGGATTTGAACCCTCGATACGGGGGATACCCGTATACGGCATTTCCAGTGCCGCCTCTTCAACCACTCGAGCACCGCTCCTCCGACCCCAACAATGTAGCAGCACCCCGATTGCGCGACAACGGGCGCGGGCGTCACAAGTTGGTTAACTCAGGATGGCGCGGATCGGGGTGCCGTCAGTGAGCGTCAGTTGCCGGCCGAGGCGGTCCAGCACGGTGGTGTCGGGGGGGATGCCCAGCGCGGTGTAGATTGTGGCCACGAGGTCGGCGGGGGAGGTCGGGTTGTCGGCGGGGTAGGCGCCGATTTTGTCGCTGGAACCGTATACGATTCCGCCGCGCACGCCGCCACCGGCTAGCACGGCGGAGTAACAACGGGGCCAGTGTTCGCGCCCCGCACTGGCAGCACTGATGCGAGGCGCGCGGCCGAATTCGCCGACCCAAACCACGAGGGTTTCGTCCAGCATTCCGCGCTGGTCGAGGTCTTCCAACAACGCCGAAAAGCCCTGGTCCGCTGGTGGCATCAACCGCGTTTTCAACGACTCAAAGTTGTTGCCGTGGGTGTCCCAGAACGTGTGCCCGTCGTTCGGCCAATTCACGCAGACTAGCTTCGTACCAGCCTCAATCATGCGCCGGGCGAGCAAACAACATTGGCCGTGGGTGTGCCGCCCGTAGCGGTCGCGCATCGCCACGGGTTCCTTCGACAAGTCGAACGCCGTTTCTGCTTCTTGCGACGACAGCAGCCCGAACGCTTTTTGCTGCATCGTGTCGTACCCGCTCGTGTCGGTCGATTTCGCATCAAGGTGTTGCAACAGGGCGTGCCGGCCGTTCAGCCGTTGGTACGAAACGTCCCCCGTCTCCGCGAGTCCGCCGACCCGAAACTGCGGGTGGTTGGGATCGCCGGTCACGAGGAACGGGTCGTGGGTCTGCCCCATCCACCCGCCACTCTGCCCCGGTGCCACGCCACCCGGCGCGGCGGGGTGCGACACGATCCACGGCAACGTGATGAACCCCGGAAGCGGGCCGGAACCGGGTTTCATTTTCGCCACAATGGAGCCGATGTGGGGCGAATCGAACCGGCTCGGCGGGTCTTGATCCGAGTTCGGTCGCGGCGCCAATCGCCCCGTTAAGATGTGGTGAACTGTGGACAAGTGCGCCGGGTCGTTGTGCGTCATGGACCGAATCAGGGCGTACTGATGGGCCTGTTTCGCCAACCTCGGGAAGTGTTCACTGATCCGCAAACCGGGCGTCGTCGTGGCAATCGTGCGAAACGGGCCACGGACTTCGCTCATCGCGTCGGGCTTGGGATCCCATGTATCAAGGTGACTCGGCCCGCCCCACATGAACAGCACGATGCACGCCTTCGCCGTGCCTTTGCCGGACTCCGCCGCGGCAGTGGGTTGCAACGCATCCGCCAACCCCAGTCCCAGAACGCCAAGTGTGCCCGCTTGCAACAACCCCCGCCGCGAAAGGTGGTTCGTCGAATTAAACTGGGAGCAACCTGAAGCAGGTGGGACCATCGAACACCCTTGGCAGTAACGTGACTCGTCGGCAGGACGTACAACATAGCCCCACTTCACCTGCAACGCAACCGTTATCCCGGCGGTTCAAGTTCACTGGGTGCAGTTAAAATCTCTGGGGGGGTCAAAGAAAGACTGTTCACCGCAGAGGCGCAGAGAGCGCAGAGAAATCTATTTGAATTGGTTTTGATTGCTCTACGCTCTCTGCGCCTCTGCGGTGAATCGCTTTTCAGAGGCCCAGAGAAATTAGTGACACCAATTTCACGTTTTTCAGAAGAAACGACACGACTTCTGACAGAAAATCAGCGATACTCACCATCTCTTACCAGGACGCTCTCGAAGAGCAAGTTTGACCTCGGCGACTGAACGCCAGGAGTGGGCTATGGCAATTTCTCCGTTTGATTTCCAGGCTCGGTACAAGAACTTGTCCGGGAGCGGGATACCGCCCAAAAAGACGCCGGCGGATCGCTTTGCGTTCACAGGGATCCACTGCGACCGCTACGTCATGACGAACAACCAAGAGTTCAACGACGCGCAGCCTGAACTCGACAAAATCCTTAGCAACGCCGTCGGTAGGGTGCTGTCTGCTTCGGAGAAACAAGCCGTTTTTAACGTGCGGTACGGCAAAGGATCGCCCGATGAAATGCAGACCGTGCTGCAACTGGCCGTCGAAACCGGGGCCGCCAAACCGACCGTGGACGAGCTGCAAAAATACGCCGACAAAGCTCTGGGGGTAGACTGCACCGGGTTCGCGTGCAGTTACTACGAACAGTTTGACGGCAGCCTAGTCAACACCAAAACGAACAACGGCTGCGGCTACTTTTATCAATCCTACAAATCCAAGAAGTTGCCGATCATCTGGGCCGGAGACTACGCCGAAGCCGGGGACTGTATGTTGTGGATGCACGCCGACGGGCAGGAGTCCCGCAAGCCGGGCCACATCGCCATTATCGCCCTAACCGCTGGCGCGGATTTGGAGGCCGTTCAAAGCGGCAGCACCAAAAGCGGCGGGCCGCGCCGGAGCAAGCACAAGATCGAGGAAATCGTTCACCGGACCATCCAAACCGGCAAAGACGGCAAAGACAAATTCGAGGAAGCGTTCTACCTCAGGCTCGAAGAAACCGACCCCATTTCAGGAAAGAAAGCCGAGGTCATCATCGTGCGGCCGTACTATGTGGTGTGAACTCGCCGAGCAAAGTGCTGCTGAAATGTCGCGGGGTCTGGCAAATTTTTGAGGTGAATGCGTTGGCCAGTCCCGACACGACGCCGATTTACCTGGACTACAACGCCACGACGGTAGTTCAGGAACGCCGAGTGTGCCTACTTGCAACAGCCCCGCCGCGAAAGGTGGTTCGTCGAATTAAACTGGAGCAACCTGAAACAGGTGGGATCATTAAACACCCTTGGCAGAAACATGCGTTCAGGCAGGATCAACAATACCAAGCAGCGAACCGGCAGGATGGGAACAATTCAGTAGCGCCCGTCGCAACGCAACCGTTTTCCGGCAACCGAATACACCTTCAGCATTTTTTAAGTCAGAAATGATCGCTTTAATCGAAGACACGCACTACAATCGCAGCTAAGCTTTAGTGCGAAGTTTATCAGGGAAATTCGTCATGTATCGCAAGTGTTGTGCAGCTCTGCTTTGCATCACAGTGGTTGCGTTTTTGGGATGTGGTGGTAAAACTCCATCGGCAGGCAAGGTGTACA
>JAYSXU010000684.1:0-9721 GCA_043716965.1 Fimbriiglobus sp. | reverse complement strand
TCAAAAATACCTCACACATCCAACACTCGATAGTATCCATTTGATTCGACAACAAATGCTAGTCGCATTGTACATCAAAGCAACACCATCAAGGCATCCTGTCAACGCCGATCACCCATAATTATCTGCTACCTCCTCCTACCGCGCCAGATACCCGCCATCGACGTACAGCGTTTGGCCGGTGATGTAGCTGCCGGCGTCGCTGGCGAGGAGTAGGCAGGGGCCGACTAGCTCGGCGGGGTTGCCCCAGCGGCCGAGGCAGGTGTGGTCGGCGAAGAGTTGCTTTTCGGCGGCGGACAGGATTGCCATTGGCATGTCGGTCAGGAACGGGCCGGGGGCGATGCAGTTGACGGTGACGCCGAACGGCCCGAGGTCGATGGCGCTGGCGCGGCAGAGGCCTTGCAGGGCGGACTTGGACGCGGAGTAGGCGTTGCGTTTCTCTTTCGAGACTTGGCTAAAAATCGACGCGATGTGAATGACGCGGCCCCACCGCCGGTCTTTCATCCCCGGCACCAGCGCCCGCGTGAGCGCCATCACGGACGAAAGGTTTACTTCCAAAACGCGGTCCCAAATGTCATCGGTAATGGCGTCGATCGGCTCCGGGTGGTTCATGCCTGCGTTGTTGATGACGATGTCGATCTTGCCCATCTTGGCGATGGCGTCCGTGGCCAGTTTCTTCACCGCGACCCGGTCCGATACATCCGTCACCAAGTATTCGCCACGTTGACTGGTGCCGTGCAGTATTTCGACGAGGGCGGTTTGCAGTTCGGCTTCGTGGCGGCTGGCGATGAGCACATCGGCGCCCGCGACTGCGAGACCGCGTGCCATTGCCTTGCCGAGGCCCTTGTTGCCGCCGGTAATGAGCGCGGTGCGTCCGGTCAGGTTGAAGTGTTGCATGGTGTTGTTGGTGCTTCTGAAAAGCCCACGGACGATCGTCCGTGGGCTTTGGGGGGTCTTTGTTTATGGGACGGTGATCGTGATCGTACTCTGTTTGCGCAGGTGGGTCACCAAGGTTTGTCGCACGTCGTCGGAGTAACAGTCGCGGACGAGGTCAAGAGACTTCTCGAACGTGGACGGGGTGCCGGGTTTACGTTCGGTGATTTTAATCAGATGAACGCCGTAATCGGTGTCAGTCGGCTCACTGATTTCGCCGATTGGCAGGCTGAACGCTTTGCGGGCGAAGGCTTCTTCAACGAGCGTGTCGCGGCGGGCGATCATGCCGATCTCGCCGCCGTGAGGGGCGGTGGGGCAGATGGAGTGTTTCTTCGCGGCGTCGGCGAACGTGATTTTTCCGGCCAGGATTGCGGCGCGAATCTCCGTCAGTTTGGCGCGGGCCTCGACCCGCTCGCCGGGTTGCCCGTTGGGGCTAACGCGCAGCACGATGTGGTACGCTTTCACGCCGACGCGGTCGAAGAAGTCTTTGTTCGTGTCGTAGAACCTCCGCAACTCCGCTTCCGTGGCGCGTTGTTCGACGTACTTGCTGAACTGCAACAACGTCAGCCAGGATTCGCGGACTTGGGCTTCGGTTTGGCCGGTTTCACGGTAGTAGTCGGCGACGGTTTTGTTCTGTTTTCGCAGACTCTCCACGAGTCCTTTGAAGAGCTTGTCCACTTCGATCGGCTCAATTTTCGGCCCGTGCTGTTTCAAAAATTGCTTCATCAGCACGTCTTCAATCATGTCCGAAGCGACATCAAGACGCAATTGCCGCGTTTGGCTGGTCGTGAGTACGCCGGGCGGAGCGGGCTGCTTCTTGATAAAGGCATCGACTTGGTCGAGCCGAATGATTTCGCCGTTGACCGTCGCCGCGACGTTGGGTTGCGCCTGCGTTGCCGCACCCGTTTGCTGTACCGGCGGCATAGGCGGCGTTTGCGCCAGCACGGGCTGAGCGGCTAACGGCGTCGAGAGTGCAATGAGGCGTAGCCAATGGAAACGGGTCGGTCGCATCCGTGCCTCTGTGGTCAAAGTTTAAGAAAAGAGTCAGCCGTATAGCAACCCCGACGCCAGCACGCAACGGTTTTTTGCTATGCTGACGTTTTGAGAAATGGACACCGGTATTTTGACCCATGACTGCGTTACCCAGCCTCGCGCACCGCACGGCCCTTTTGCAAACCGTTCCGGCGGGCGAACTACTCATCCACGAGATTTACATCAGCGTTCAGGGCGAATCGACATTTGCCGGGTTGCCGTGCGTGTTCGTGCGCACTTCGGTGTGTGACTTGCGATGCACATGGTGCGATACCCCCCATGCGTTCAACCGTGGCGAACGAATGACCCGCGCAGCAGTGCGGGAACAGGCGTTGGCGTTCGATTGCCCGCTCATCGAAATCACCGGCGGGGAACCGTTGCTTCAGTCGGACGTGTTGCCGCTGATGTCTGAGTTGTGCGATGCGGGGAAAACCGTTTTGCTGGAAACCAGCGGCGCGCATGATGTTGGGAACGTCGATTCGCGGGTTCACATTATCATGGATTTGAAATGCCTCGATAGCGGGGAATGTGATCGCAACCTGTGGTCGAACTTGGCGAAACTCAAGCCGACCGACCAGATCAAATTTGTGATCGCATCACGGCGAGATTGGGACTGGACCGAGCAAACCATTCGTGAACACCGTCTCGACGAACGCTTCCACGTTCTGGTCAGCACCGTGTTCGGCAACGTCACGCCACGCGATCTCGTCGAATGGCTCCTCGCCACGAAGCTGCCACGAGTGCGGATGCAGTTGCAGATGCACAAGTACATCTGGGAACCGACCACACGTGGTGTGTGACTCAATTTATCGGATCAGAAAAGGCATCATTAACCACAGAGACACAGAGGCACAGAGAAATCCATTTAGAACTTGTTTTGGATTTCTCTGTGCCTCTGTGCCTCTGTGTCTCTGTGGTTAACACGCTTTCTAATAAAGTTACCCTTTGCGTTTCTCGGCGTCGATCGCGCGGCGGGTGTCGGCTTCGAGGAACCGGGCACCGGCGATCCACAATACGCCGCCCAGGATAATCATCCCGCTCATTAGCAAGAACGCGAATTGCAGGCTCTCCAGGTCCGCCACGAAGCCGATCAGCGGTGGTGAAATTACATCGCCCAGGGCATGTATGACCAAAATGTTGATCGCAAACGCCGTGGCCCGAACGTCGGACGTGACGACGTTCGCCAAGATTGTGTTCCCCGGCCCGACGTGCATAAACAGCCCGAAAACCGACAAAAACACGAACACCCACGCCAGCGGGAATGGTGCGTACAACAGCCCCAAGTAGCACGGGAACGCGGCGAGCGCCCCCACGCCGATCACCCAGAAGTACGCCCCTCTCAAACGCGGTTTCAATAATTCCCCGAGCCACGCCCCGACGCCGGTGGCCACTAGCCCACCAATCACGACGATGCCGCCGAAGATGGTGCTGATGTCGCCAGTTGTGGGAGAGGATGCTGTCGCGGATGTCAGAATTATTGACTCCAGATAAAGCGTTGATTCCTTTTCATCAATCGCCGGACTGATGTGCTTTTTGAACGCCACCAAATCGCGTTCTTCGCCGTCCACTTTAGACTGAAGTTTCGTCATGGTCACGGCTGGCACCGGGTGTCGTTTCACGTCGGCGGGCGGGTTCTCCAGCGATTCGAGGGTTTTGGCGGTCATCACAAACCGGGCTTCGCGCTGAAACACATACGCCGGAACCCATGCGGCAACGCCGCCGATCACGAACGTGATCGCGGTCATCCCGGCACAGCACATGACGAACGATTTGTTGCGGGTCAGTAGTCGTAACACGTCAAAATAACTGTGGGCGACGGTGTCCGTGGTGATGACCCTGGGGCGTGGAAACTCTTTTTTCATGAAACACAGTACGCCGAGAAAGAGGCCCAGAAACGTGAACCAGAACGCATGGCGCCAGTCGTCGAAGTAGTCCGAAACTTGGCCGCCGATTAAAAACCCAATCGCACTGCCGACCGGGATCGCCATGTTGTAAAGGGCGATCACCGTGCTTCGCTGGCGCGGCGGGTAGATGTCCGCAATCATCGCCGACGACACCGGAACGTAAGCCCCTTCGCCGACGCCGACGAAGCAGCGGGTGAGGAACAAAATCCAGTAAGTCGCCGCGAAGCCCGATCCGCCACTCGCCAAACTCCAGAGCGAAACCCCGACGCCCAAAATGATCCAGCGCCGGTAGCCGTGGCCGTCTAGCCACCCCACGATCGGCGAGAAGACCATGTAGGCTGCCAAAAACGCACTCGTCAACGCGCCGAGTTTGAGTTGCACGTTGGTATCGTCCGCCGCAAACAACGTCCCGTCCATCTGCAATCGTGGCAACACCGCCGAGAGAACCTGACGATCAATGTAATTGAACAAGTTGATAATCAGCATCAACGCCAGCGCCCGGTTGGCACCCGCCAGTGGTGGTGCTGTGTCGGTTGTTCCGTCGGACGGCCCCGATTTATCCACAAGCATCGTTCGCCCCCTATCCCATGTGCGGCCTAATTCTTCTGGCGGTAAAGTACGGTATTCGCCGTTGCGGGTCGATAACGATTTCGTGGTAGAATGCAAAGTGGTCCGGGAATTGTTTCAGGCACATGGTTTTCGGCCCTGAAGGGGACGTTCTGTCAGCCCAGGGCCATGCCCTGGGAACGCCGGAAGGGACGGTTCTTTCCATTGACAATCGTCGGCAATGAACGGTCGAGGCAGGACCACGAACTGGCTCTTTATCCGGTCCCCAGGGCATGGCCCTGGGCTGACAGAACGTCCCCTTCAGGGCCGAAAACCAACAAGCATCACGTGCCGGAAAGTTCTGTTAGACTCGATACAATGTCGCAAAGATTCCAACGCGACGAGCGAACAAGTCACACAGGCCATTACTGAACCCTTGACCCGATTGGAGATTGCGATGTCTGTTGAAGAAATCAAGAAACGCTTCGTGAACGAAATCAAACTCCGGGCTTACGACGACAAGTACATCGACAAAAACGAGGAGCGCGAGATTCTGCAAATCGCCATCCAACTGGGTGTCAACATCGACAGCGCCCGGAGTGCGTTGGTGCAAGTTTGCGACGAACAAGGCTACATCGTCGAGAGTGTCATTCTGAAGATGATGAAAGACCAGGTCGAAACCGCGTCCGGCAACGACGGCAAGGTCGATCAAAAAGAGTTCGAGCTGATTTTGGGGAACGTCACGAAGGCGATGCAGGGAAAAAAGAAGGAGCGGCAGATCAAGACGATGATCGTTCAAGTCATGGAAGACACCGGCAACAACAAAATCAAAACCGGCTGGTTCAGCGACTGGTACGCCACCATGAAGAAAGACTTGGGGATGTAGACGTTTTGTGACAACCAGCGAGCGTGATAGGCCAGACCTGGCACGCTCGCTGGTCGCCTCCGTTGTAACCGGATTTGCTGCTGCTCATGAACTCGCCAAGTTCTCAAGTCGGCCTGAATTGTTCAAGTCTTGTAAGAACTGCAACCGAAGTTAAATTGTGTTGAGCGGTGCGCCTGGATCGGGTGCGTCGTGGTTTTGCGCGGGCCGAGAGGTGTGCTATGCGGCACGGGTCCGGTTTTGTGACACTGGTTGCGTTCGTTGTGCTGTGGGTCACCACGCCGCAGGGGTACGCCCAGGACGCCGCGCCGGACGTTCGGTACTGGCCGTTGAGTGAGATTACGTTTCCCGTCGCCGTCGAACGGTTGCAAGCCGCCGCCCAACGACCGACGAAATTACGGTTTCACGTGGCCACGCAGGGGGGTAGTTGGAAAGAGGTCGTTAACAAAGGAATTGGCGAACTGGACGTCATTGACGCGAAGTCGAACCGGCGCGGGTTTAGTTACACCAGCCTCTCGGACGGCACCTACGACTTTGCCCTTCAACTCGAATACGCCACCGGCCAGCGTGACCCGCTCGATACGGATTTGCGACCGCAGTGGCGAGTGATCTTTGACACGAAGCCGCCCGTGGTTCGGGTGTCACGTCTCGGCACGACCGGCATCGACTGGGATGTCGTCGATGACAACCTGAAGGCCGATAGCATCCAAATCGAAGCCCGCTTTGTTGACGTCGCAAAGTTCTCAGTCGTGACCCCGAAGAACTTCCACGCGAAAGCACGGGATAGTTACACCTGGACGTACATCCCCCAAAACGTGCCGATGGAAGTGCGGATCGTGGCCCGTGACAAAGCCGGGCATGAAACCGTTTCGGCACCCATCACGTTACCCAGCAATGGCGCCGGTGTCGGGTTGGGCGGATCGAGTGGGACCGGCGGGTCCGGGTTCGGCAATCCGCGCGATTTTGATGCGAATGCGAATGGGAATGGCGTCAACCAACCGCATATTGAGTTTTCCAACACCAAGAACCTGAAGATCACGTCCAAGATTCAAAAAGTAACCCGATCTGGCATCGTGTCGGCGGACCTGTGGATGCGTGAAGAACGGGGCGGCTGGAAGAAGGTTGACACGAAACCAGTAAACGTCGTGCAAGGTGCGCCCGACCCGAAAATCGTGATGGAATACGCGGTCCCGGAAGACGGGCGGTACGGCTTCATTGTGATTCCCATGAACGGTGCCGGGGGGAAAGATGAAGACCCCAAGCCCAACGATCTCGCCCAGTTCTTGATCGAAGTCGATACCCTTCCGCCTGTGGTGACAGTCACGAGCGCCCGCCCCATGCCTAACGGGGCGACCGGGCCGCGTGTAGAAATCACCTGGAACGCCAAGGATAAAAACCTTGCCGCTAGCCCGATTGTGATCGAGTATTCCGACTCCCGCACCGGACCGATTTGGAAGCCGATTCACATCGACCCGAGTTTTTTGCCGAACACCGGACGGTACGTTTGGGAAGTCGAAGACAAAGAACTCTGGCGGTTCTTTATCCGGGTCACCGCCGTGGACCTCGCGGGACATCGCGGCCAGGACGTGAGTAAGGATGAAGTGAAAATCGACTTGGAGACGCCGAAAGCGTTTGTGGAGAAAGTCCAGGCCAACGGGAAGCCCCAAATCCGCGAAGCCAATAGTTCCCCCGCTGTCGTGCCGACTTCTGCCCCCGCTCCGGAACCGCTGAAATTACCGAACATCGCCGAGAACAGTACGCCCCGTTCAACTCCAGCACCTGCATCGGAGCCGATTGCTCCACAGCCAAGTCCGGTTGTGCCGCTTCCCGCAGGACCGAACGGTCCTAGTGTGCCGTCACTTCCGCCTGAAAAGGCCCCCATGTCGCCGCTCAATCCGTAGAGTTATTGTGTTGTGTACTGCCGATCGAAAACTGTACGTGGATGAGGGTCGCTCATGTTTGCACGCCGGGACTATGCTCGTGATTACATGATGATCCCACCGGGTACCGGCGAGCCGTCCGTGGCCAACATGATCGTGGAAATCCCGAAAGGTCGGCGGACGAAGTTTGAAGTCGATAAGGCAACGGGCCTGATCAAGATGGACCGTTACCTCTTCAGTTCCACGATGTACCCCGGCGATTACGGCTTCATTCCGCAAACGCTCGCCGAAGACGGCGACCCGCTCGACATCCTCGTCATGGTCAACGAGCCGACGTTTTCGGGCTGCCTGATCGAAGCCCGCGTGGTCGGGATTTTTAAGATGCGTGACAAAGGCTTCAACGATTACAAAGTGCTAGGCGTGCCGAACAAAGATCCGTTGTTCGCGGACCTAAAATCGCTCAAAGACGTGCCCGCCCACTTTCTGCGCGAAGTGGAACACTTCTTCTCCACGTACAAGCACCTCGAAGGCGTCACGATCGAACCACTCGGCTGGGCGTCCGCCGAAGACGGTGCCGTCGAAGTCCGCGGATCCATCGACCGCTTCCGGGCCACGTTGGGGAACTTCTAAGAAAACTAAGAAAAACGATTCACCACAGAGGGCACGGAGAGCCACAGAGGAAAACCAAAACAAGTTCTTCTGTTTTTCCTCTGTGGTGAATCATCTTCTTACTTCCGCAGAATCAGCCCAAATTGGTACTGCGTTTTGAACTCGATGGCGTCGCCGGGTTCGATGCTGAGTTTGCTGAACGGTTCCGGGCACATGGTGGTGCGGATCGACCAGAACTGGAACTTGTCGATCGGGAGCGAGTTATCGACGGTGATCTCGATGCCCGATTTCTCCTCCGGGATGTAGCGAAGGCCGAACCGTTGCATTTCGACAAAGTCTTTTGGACCGTCCTCGGGTACGATGAGGCCGAACGCCGATTCTTTCTGCAACTCCCGGATGAATCGCACGTTGTTCCCCTTCACCTGACACGCTTCCCCGAACGCACTATCGGGTGCCGGTTTCACGGAGAGCTGACCTCGGGCTAGCAGTAACCCATACGCAGCGCCAACGGGTGCCGAATCGACGTTGAAGAAGTTGTGATTGTAGACGTTGGTCTCAATCGGTTTGGTGCCGATGTTGATGAGCCGCGTTGTGAGGATGAGTAGCGGGGTGTTCGGTGCAATTCCGGTGAGTTGGATCGTTTTTTCGTAGTGGTAGCCGTACCCGGATTTCGTTTGAATCGTCTGCCGGAACGTCACCTTTTGATCGACATCCTTTTCTTTAGTGTAATCTCGCACCTTCCACAGCCCGGTGTTGACGATCTTGTAATTGTGAAAGAAGCGGTACTTCTCTTCCTGCACTTTCTCCAATTCGCCGACACCGATTTTTAGGAACGGTTCGCCCACTTTCGCATCGGTGTAGCCGATAGGTTCTTGCATCCCGTATTCTTCAACCGGGCCAATGATGTCGTCGTTGTTCTTCGGGTCGTGGGTGTCCTTCCACTTGTGGAAAATCTTGTGCCCGGCGAACTCGACATCGCCCAACACCCCCGCCCACGAAAACCGGCTGCCACGATAGAAGCCGGTTTTCGCATCCGGCGGGTAGACCGTCATTTTGATGTTGTTTGACTTCAACTCGATCTTGGGGTAATCCTGTGCCCACGTTGACGACGTGAGACCCACCACGCACACCAGCACCAGTAATCGACGCATCGAAAAGCCCTCGGGAGATGGCGATAGCAGAACGCAAAGCCGTCGCGGATGCAAGTTCTGTTCACAGTAATCGACGCGATTGTTGTTCCAGGGCGTTGACCACGAATTGCATCATCCCTGCCGCCATCGCATCAAAATACTCCCACGAGTGGCCACCGGCTTCGGTTTCCAACACGGCGGTATGTTGTACCCCCAATGCCATTAGCTTTTCGTGGAGACGGTCGTTGCCCCGATGCCACACGTCGGTCGGGTCGCAGGCAAACCAGATGTGCGGTGGAACTTTGTACGGGTTGATATGCAAAATCGCGGTGTCTTGGCGGCACTGTTCTTTACTGTCATAAAGTTCGTCGAGCGGTGTCCCGTCGCCGTAGAGGTCGTGGTAATCAAGCGCCGACGCCACGCCGGCCACGACGGGGAACAACGCCGAGTGCTTGAACCCCAGTCGAATCGCCCCTTGCCCGCCCATGCTGATCCCCGCCACGGCAATCGCTTGCGGTGCCAGTTGCCAAGTTTCCCGCATCCACGGCAGGACATAATCCAGGATGTACCGCTCCGGTGTTTGTTGGCCATCAAACTGCGAACTGACGCGATCGGCCCACCACGATTGCCCGGATTGGGGCGCACAACACGCGATGCCGTGGCGTGCGAGTTCGGCAGTGTACGCGCCGTTCTCAGTCAGCGTGTTACCGGACAACGGGTGCAGAAACAACAACCCAAACTTGGGCCGAATGACCGGTTGATAAATCGAGACTGGCTTGCCGCCAAGGGTGGTCGTAGACCAGT
>JAYSXU010000683.1:0-9721 GCA_043716965.1 Fimbriiglobus sp. | reverse complement strand
GAACGCGATGTGTTTGCCACCGGGCGAAAACACACAGGCTTCGGGACGCGGGCAGTCCTCGCTTCGCGGGGTGATACGGCGCGTGGCACCCGAATTCACGTTCGTCACGCAAATGCTGTTGTCCATCACGAACGCAACGGAATGGTGCGTCGGGTGCCACGTGAAGGCGGACGCGACCGGGTGACTATTGTCGGTCACCGGAACCGGATCGCCCCCATGTGGCGACACGGTCCAGAACTGCACGACACCGTGATCGTCGCGTTTGAGAAACCCGATTCGCGTGCCATCGCCCGACGCCCGTAGCCAGTGACGCGGGCCGGCGATGCCGGGGAATTGGTGCGATGTCGTGTTCGTCACTCGTCGTTGAACCGTGCCGCGTGGCGGTTTCGGTCGTGTTGTTTCGGTCCCCTGTAATGGGCCGTCGCCGGGTTGCGTCACGTCGTCCGGAAGCTCCGCCACGAAGACTTCGGAAATCAGTTCCCCCGTCGCGGTGCGGACGTGGCCTTGGAACGCGAGCGAACGGGGCGTGACCCACGCTTCCTCGAACGCCTTGGCGATGTCGTCCGAACCGGGGCGCGGGTCGGCGGTCGTTCGGGTGACCAGCACGGTGAACGCGATCCCGTTGTCGTTCCACGGGTGGGACTTCGGCACGGCAATCGAGCGCCCCACGATACTGACGCCGACATTGCGCTGGTTCCCGTCGTGCTGGTCACTGGGCGTTGGTAGTTGGGCTAAAATGTGATCCTCATAGGTGAAGCTCACGAGTCGTCCGTTCGGGCTGAAGACGTGAACGTGCGATCCGCCGCGTAGCGCGCCGGGGGTAAACGGCGGGGTCAAATCGCGGGCGTCGAGATTGACCGCGATACCGGGGGCACGAGCGTCCACGATCACGCCTTGGCGGTGGGTGGGGCCGTACTGCCAATCGGAAGTGGGGTGTTCCGGGCCGTGAATGAACACGACTTTCGGCTCCGTCGGGCGCCACGAGGCAACGCCGCAATGGGCGCCGTATTTCGCTTCGTACAGCGTGCGGACTTCTTTCGTGGCGGTGTTCACCATCTCGATCCGCGCACCGTCGAATCGGTCCCCCGCCGCGTCCGACCGCGTGTCGTAGACGATCCACTGGCCGTCGGGGGACCATACCCCGGTGTTCGTCAGGATGCGACCGCCCGGACCGGACGTGAGTTGTGTTTCGCGCGGCATTTGTAGCTGGGGAGTGGAGGGAATGATCAAGAGCGCTAATCCGATCGAGACCGACACGAGTAAAAGTCCGCCAAGCGGGCGTGTCATGTGATTTCTTCAAAACGGACCGTAACAACGTTAATCGTGACGAAATGTTACGTCACCGGCTATGCTAAGTGAAGAGAAACCCGCACCTTTTCACGGGAACCGCCATGTTGAGCGAATACATCGACCAAAAAGTCGTCCTGGACTTCAGTAGCGAGTACGTCTGCCTCGGGACGTTGAAGCGGATCGACGAACACTTCCTGGAACTGCACAACGCGGACCTCCATGATTTGCGGGACACCGTGACATCCCGTGAAAACTACGTTGCCGCGTCGGTGGCAACTGGCGTGAAGCGGAACCGAAAACGGCTGCTCGTGTCACGCACGGAAGTGATTGCCATTTCCTTGATGACCGATGTCGTTGATGAGTGAGCAACTCAGTTAGCCGTGACTTGGTTCAACCATCGGCGTAACAGCCCCACGAGTATTTTTTGCTCGCTCGTCGTTAACTCTGGCATTGAGGTTAACGCTTCATCAAATCGAGTCGCCGTCGCCGCGTCAATCACGCGACGCCCTTTTGCGGTCAGTTCGACGACCACGCCACGCCGGTCGTCGGGATCGGCTTTCCGGGAAATGAAACCCAACGCCGTCAAGCGATCGAGGCGACTAGTCATGCCGCCGGATGTGAGCATCACGTTTTGTAACAACTGCGTCGGCGTCATGCCGTTCCCGATGCGACGCAACGTCGCCAAGATGTCGAACTGCCCCAGGGACAATTTGTGAACTGCGAGTGCGGCATCCACGCTGCGTTCGAGGTGCTTCGCCAACACAATCACACGCCCCACGACCGCAAGCGGTGACGGGTCCAACTCGGGCCGCGCCGTTCGCCACGCCCGCAGCATTTCGTCGATGACATCCGGTTGATCGGCCATACAAAGTCTCTCGGTGTCAAGTATCTTACAATCAAGATACTTGACACCGAGAGACTTTGTAGCTAATTTGCGAAAGAAGCCTGATTCCGTTGCTCCCCCGTCTGGACCCCCCATTGAGGTACTCTCCATGAAAGAAATCACGATTGGCTCGATCACCGAAACCGCGATCGAGCGGAAAGACTATCCGCCCGAAAAGGTCCGGCAGATTCTGGCGAACGAAACCGTCGCCGTTCTCGGGTACGGCGTGCAAGGCCGTGGCCAATCGCAGAACATGCGTGACAACGGCATCAAGGTCATCGTGGGTCAACGCACGGGCGGTAAGGCTTATGACCTGTGTTTGCAAGACGGTTGGATTCCCGGCGAGACGCTGTTCGACCCGGAAGAAGCCGCCGCGAAAGCCACGGTGATTCAATACTTGCTGTCGGACGCGGGCCAAAAAGAGATGTGGCCGAAGATCAAGCCGCACCTGACCGCCGGGAAAGCCCTGTACTTTTCCCACGGCTTTTCGATCGTGTTCCACGACCAAACCGGCGTGGTGCCGCCCACGGACATCGACGTAATTTTGTGTGCGCCGAAGGGTTCCGGAACCACGGTCCGGCGTCTGTTCCTCGAAGGTCGCGGCATCAACTCCAGCTTCGCCATCCATCAAGATGCAACAGGTCGCGCGAAGGAGCGGTGCTTGGCACTGGGCGTCGCCATCGGCTCCGGGTACTTGTTTGAAACGACATTCCAAAAGGAAGTCTTCTCCGACCTGACCGGGGAACGTGGCGTGTTGATGGGCGCGATTTACGGCTTGTGGCTGGCCCAGTACGAGGTGCTTCGGGCGAACGGCCACAGTCCGTCGGAAGCGTTCAACGAAACCGTTGAAGAAGCGACCCAAAGCCTATACCCGCTCATCGCCGAAAAAGGCATGGATTGGATGTACGCGAACTGTTCGACGACCGCCCAACGTGGCGCACTCGATTGGTTCAAGCCGTTCCGTGACGCCAGCAAGCCGGTGTTCGAGAAGCTGTACGAGTCCGTGAAAACCGGCGAAGAAACCAAGCGGGTTCTGGACGCCAACAGCCGAGCCGACTACCGCGAAGGGCTGGAAAAAGAACTGAAAGAAATCGCCGAAAGTGAAATGTGGGTCGCCGGTAACTGGGTGCGATCCCTCCGCCCTGAACGGGCCGGCGACGACGCGAAATAACCGCTTTCCGACTATATTTTTTTCAACACAGCAGCCTCGATTTGCTATCGTGGCTGCTGTTCTATTTCATCTTGCGAGCAGTTAAGCCAATACCATGCCGAGCAATACTTGTTATAAATCCGTTCTTCGCTTGTCCGATTATTCACCTTGTTATCTGTTCGATTAACGCACGTCAAAACGGACACAACTATCACACTTGCGATGCGGGTCCGGAAATCTCGGAAATTTTCCGTGAAATAGTCGCTGCCGGGTCCGTCTCCGTAACTCCGCAATCGCGCAGGCATTCGGGAATCCGGTTTCGCTGCCGGGGTTTGATTGTGGGGTCCACGAACGTGTCGGGACTTGACACCCGGAAAACTACCGCTCTAAGATGCCCTCACCTGACAAAGCTTCACCCGCCGACGTGCCTACCTATCCGGCGGAGCTGACATCAAATGTACGGATATACGACAGTCAACCCAAGGCAACGCAGACAGATTTCTGTTGTGCCATTAATTATTGTCTCGAAATAAATTGTGATGAGTCGATAGGCGCGTCGCGCGCCCTCCCTGAAGTGGAGATGAGGACATGAAAATGAAATGCCGTGAACCAATCGCTGAATTTCGTGCCGTCTGGCTGCCAAACATGACCGATGCTGGATTGACCCGACTGACCAATTTGCTCGCTACAGCAAGCCCTATGCTTATCCACGGGGCATTCACGCGGGCTATGCCAATGGGCTGTTTGGCGACCCACATTGCGTGGAACCACCCGAAAACAGCCCACTTAACCGAAGAAGCTGGGATTTGCTGGCTAACCAAGGTTGCCCGGTTGAATCCAGCTACGTCGAAAGTTGTTGTGCAGTGGGACCGAGGCGGGCTGCACGATCGAGAATTGCGGTTCGCGTTGCTTCAAGCGTGCCGCACGGAACAAGCGATGCGGGCCGATGACACGTTTCACGACGTTGCGGAATACTGTGCCGTTGCGGCGGATTGACCATGTTGCAACGAGTGCTTGAACCCGAAGTGATGGACACCGTCGAGGACGCCAACGATTACGACACGATGGATCACTCGGGTGTGAATCGCGTCTTCGTGTTGGACCTGTTGAAGTTTGCCCCCCGTCTTCAAAACCCGGTACTGGATGTCGGCACCGGAACCGCACAAATCCCCATTGAACTTTGCCAGCAGCATGCCACGGTTGAAGTTATGTCCGTTGATGCGGCCACGGCCATGATCGAGTTAGCGAACCGTAACATTACGAACGCCGGCTTGACATCACGCATTCGAGCCGAGTTGGTCAACGCTCGTGGACTCCCCTTCCCCGATCAACACTTTGCGGCAGTCATTTCCAACAGCATCATCCACCACATCCCCGAACCGATGATTGTGTTCACGGAGATTGTTCGTGTCGGACAGGGCAGTGGTGTCATCTTTGTGCGCGATCTGTTCCGACCGAATGATGAAGCGATGCTGACACATCTGGTACAGACTTATGCCAGCGATGCCAACGCCCATCAACGGATGTTGTTCGCCGATTCCCTCCGTGCGGCCTTAACCGTGGACGAAGTGCGTGGGTTCGTGACACAACTTGGCTATGCTGCCGAAACGGTGACCGCGACATCGGATCGGCATTGGACGTGGGCGGCCACAATTCTTTAACGCCTTCTGCGTGGTTGCCAAATGTTACTTGTCTATCGGGTTTCGGCAACGTTCGCCAACGTCGGCAACTGGTCTCACTTCGCGCTTCGATCAATTTACGCCTGCCTCATCATGTTGTTTCGTCCTGCACGTTGGTTGCGTCCCCTTTATGGTGTGCTGATCGGTGCTTTCCCGCTCGCGGTTGTATTGGGGATTGCTCTCGGCGCAGTCATCTGGATGCAAACGCGCGGAATCCTAGAACGCACGGCTGGTGCTGCAGAACTACTTCCCACAGTCCTGGCAGCCGCGGTGTTGCTGGAGCTTGCGCCGATCGGTGCGGGCCTCATCGTCGCCTCCCGAACAGGTGCGAGCTTGGGCGCGGAGTTGGCTTCGATGCGGGTGAGCGAACAAGTCGATGCGCTAGAATTGCTCGGCGTTTCCCCGATGCGACGATTGGTGGCACCGCGAGTCTGGGCGTGCGTATTGGCCGTGCCGATGATCCACGTGCTGGTCGCATCGCTCGCATTGGGTAGCGGGTATCTGGCCGAGTTGGTGACCGGGCAAACGACGTGGTTGAAATACCAGAGCGCGATTCTTTCCGAATTGCGGTTGGACGAAGTGGTACCCGCCGGGTTGAAAACGCTCGTGTTCGGCTGGCTCGTCGGCGTGACGGGTTGCTACGTGGGACTGAATGCCAACGGCGGTTCGGAAGGCGTCGGCAAAGCCGCGACCGACAGCGTGGTTAGTTGCACGCTGTTAATCCTCGCCGCCGATGTGGTTTTAGTCGGCATGATTCGACTGCTATGAAGAGTTTTCACCACGGAAAACACGGAAGTGACGGAATTAGAAAACCAATGCAGAAGTAGCTCAACACAGTCTGTGGCGCTAGCTTGTACGGGTTGCATTCTGGATTTTTTCCGTCCCTTCCGTGTATTCCGTGGTGAACTCTGCTTCAGTTCAGCGTCGCACCACTGTTGTTACCCGTAGCAAATGGCTCATGGCAAACGTTCGGGAAATGCGTGTCGAGTCTCGCTTTTAGGGATTGTGCTTGTTCGATGTCCTCGCAGATCGCAAACAGTGTTGGCCCCCACGACGATTGCCCGACGCCAGTCACCCCGGCATCTCGCACGCATTTCACAATTGCTTTCGCTTGGGGACTTGCATAAATGCCGTCTTGGTCGAGGATGAACGGCTCCCCGGCGGCGCGGTTGTACTCGTAGAGTGCCTCGCCGAAAGTGCGGCAATCGCCTTCGTGCAGTGCGGGCAACATTCCCAACAGGACCAATCGGCACATCTTCTCCGTGAGTTGGATCGACTCGATATGATCGCGCGGGCGGGCAAAGACTTGCTGTTCGCGGTCGCCGAACCAGTTCGCGGCAAGACACGGTTGAATCAACACAATCGGCCAGTTTGGGAAGTCGGTGCGCGAGATGATCTGGCCAATCCCGCTCGTACCAGTTTTGCCCGCGTCCACGATGAACCCGCCGTGTGCAAAACCATGTACACCGATCCCGGAGCGTTCACCACGACCAACCATCGTTGCCAGTTGCACGGCGGGCACTTCCCAACCCCAAAGCTCCGTGGTCACCGCACGGGCCACCGCCAGCCCCAGTTGCGTGCCGACACCAAGCCCGGTGTGTTCCGGTGGGCAGTTCTCGACCACGATTTGTAATGGCGTGCGACAAGATTCCGGGGAAGCTTCGACAACACGTTTCGCAAAGTTGAGGGCACGATCAGCAGACGGGCCAACTGCACTCCACTCATTCGCTGCGTGTACGGAAACAGTCAATTCGTGTCGTTCGGAGTCGATCATCATCCCCACGCCACCGAACCGGCGGATGGGTAACGCCGGTTCGTTCGGCCAATGGGCGTTCTCCAAAGTGGGCACATGTAACAGACCGAAGTGGAGGCGACAAGGGGTTGTCACTCGCGTCATGACTTGGCCCCTTTCGTGTAATAGGCGGTAAGAAAGTTTTCGAGGAACGCCATCGCATCATGCTCAGTGTTACCACCCGTTTTATCCACGATCACCCGAAGTTTGCGATATTCCGCGTCGATTTCGTCGCGTGGTAATAGGTGCAATCGCGTGGCGAAAATGGCTGCTTCTAGAACCGCGTGCTTGGCCCGATTGAATCCGAAAAAGTCCCGCAACGTTCCGGTGTGAACCACCTCGGCTTCGATCTTCACTCGCTGTTCGGACTCGTCAATCGATGCCACGCGAAACTCAAAAAATCGACACGCGCCCGTCAGGATAAACCCCTGCACACACTCCGCTTTCTTGACCTCCGGAAAACGCTCGACCCGCCCCACTGCCGCGTGGGCCATCAGCAACACATCGTCTGTCACGTGCAGAACGCCTTCGCCGTGCTTCAGCAAATTTTGACACGTGTGCGAGGTCGGAAACGGGCGTAACAAAAAGCGTCGCATGTCCGGCTCGACACGTGGCCCCATCGGGGCGAGGTGCGGGGTGCCGTCCGGGTTCGTGGTGGTGATGAGTCCTTCGAGGATCATTTTTCGAGCGCTCGTAGCAAGCCGGCTGCTTTGTGCATGGTCTCTTCGTACTCCCGCAACGGGTCCGAATCGGCGACAATGCCGCCGCCAACCGGAAATTGCAACCAACCCCGGCCCGCAGTGAACGTGCGGATCAAGATATTCGTGTCCATCGAACCGTCGAACCCAATGAAGCCGATACTGCCGCAATACGGCCCCCGCTCGGTGGGTTCGAGTTCGGCAATGATCTCCATCGCCCGGACCTTCGGCGCCCCGGTCACGGACCCACCGGGGAACGCGGCGGCTAACAAATCGAGGGGCGTCAGACCGGCTTTCAACTTCCCTCGCACTTCTGATACCAGATGATGCACGTACCGGAAGCTTTCGACTTCGCACACCTTCGGCACTGTCACGGAGCCATACTCCGCGACCCGCCCGATGTCGTTGCGGAGCAAGTCCACGATCATGACGTTCTCCGCCCGGTCTTTCGGATTCGTCGTCAAGTCGTGAATCAATGCGGCATCTTCTTGCGGAGTTTTGCCACGCGGTCGGGTTCCCTTGATCGGGCGGGTCACAATTTCGCCGCTCTCGACGCGCAAAAACCGTTCCGGTGAGGCGCTGACGATCTGAAAGTCTCCCATGTCGAAGTAGCAAGCAAACGGCGCCGGGTTCTTCTGCCGCAATCGGCCATAAAGTTCGAGCGGGTGTTCCGTGAGTGGGGTCAACAACCGTTGCGAGAGGTTGACCTGAAAGATGTCCCCCGCATGGATGTAGTCGATGGCCTGCTGCACCGCCGTCAGGTAACCCTGCCGGCTAAAGTTGCTCGTCACGTTCGGGAAACCACTCACGGCGTGCTGCGTTGCGAGTGGGATCAGTGGAACAAGGTGCGATTCCAATGACGGCGGCGTCGGTTGGTGTTCCAGCAAGTTCCGCAACCAGTTCAACCGATTTGCCGCATTGAGCGGTCGGGTAAACGGCGTGGGCACGTCGTACCCACTCGACACGATCCAAGCTCGTCCCGCATCATGGTCGAAACTGATGACCCAGTCGTAAAGTCCGATAGCGAGATCTGGTGTCGCGAATTCGTCCGCTGCGTTTTCAGGAATCCGTTCGACAGCGCGTGCTAAGCCGTACCCAAACAGTCCCGCAAGACCGCCCCGAAACGGCGGCAATTCGTCCGGGGCGTGGGCGGGATCGGCATTGAACCACCCGCGAACAATCTCGAACGGGTCATCGCCGTGAGCATTTTTCACGTCATGTTCGAGCCACAACAGCGGGTCGGCCATGACGTAGGAATACCGGCCACGATCAGTGTGCTTTTCGACAGAATCCAGGAACAGCAGGTGAGGCAGATGGGACAGTTTGCGAGCGACATCCCACGGGTCAGGGCACGGGATTAGCTCCGCGACAAGTGGAACAACGACTTCAGGGGACGGGGCCGACACGCTCATGAATTCAGTCTAGTTACAAGAATTTCTTTCACCACGAATTACACGAATCGAACGAATATAATCAGGAGATTCGATCACCGTGTCACTCTTGGATTTCTGTCCTGAAGGGACACCGGAATGTAGCCACGGGTGAAGCGAAGCGGAACCCGTGGACAGTGACAACCAACTGTCACTCGCCCTGAAGGGGCGACGAAAACTCCTCTGCCCCTTCAGGGCAGTCGAGTCGTGGAGGCGTTGGTTCCACGGGTTGCGCGAGGCGCTTCACCCGTGGCTACAGCCCGTGACCCCTACCGGGGCCATCAAACCGATAACAAGCGCCTTTCAACTTTCGTGACACTTAGCTTCCGCTGGCAAGTCATCAAAACTATCTGTCTTATTCGTCCGATTCGTGTGATTCGTGGTTAACTGTTCCGGTGCGTTTTCTCGGGGACGGTCAGTAAGCCCCAGTTTAACGCAACGTCTTGCGTGTAGGACTTGCTCAGCGTCAACGCCGTGATCGCTTTCGCCATTTCGTAGCCGAGGTAGAAGGCGTGGGACAAATCGAGCTTGGGGTCACGGCGTTGCATCTCGGCGAACAGTTCAAACGGGTCGGTGCCGTGCAAGTGCATGTTGCCATTGATGATGTGAATTTCACCCCGTTCGGCGAAGAGGCGGTAGTTGCGGTCGGTGACTTGGCTCGCTAACTCGACGAGTGCGGTATCACCTTGCTCGTAGACTTTGCGGTCTCGCAGCATCACGAGACCGGGTTCGAGATGTTTGGGCAACACGCCGTTTTTCACGGCGTGGTACACAAGCCGGCGGGCCAAGTCGAATTCGC
>JAYSXU010000682.1:0-3239 GCA_043716965.1 Fimbriiglobus sp. | reverse complement strand
GCGCGCAATGGCTACCGAAACCCACGACGCAATCTGCCAAGCTCCGTGAGGTGTTGGAACGCAAAGTTGCACTAGATCTCCCGAAGCCACTGCCCCTTGATGAACTGATGGCAATCTTTCTCCCTAAGACCGGGTTAGATGCGTTTCTGGTCCGCTACCCCGAATGGGCATCCGCGAAGAAATTGAAACAACCGCCGATGATTTATCTACCCCAAAGTGAGCAAACCGTAGCCGCGTGGTTGCAACTCACAATGGATGAATTCAATTCTCAACTCACTGATAATGTGCCAGAAAATTACCGTGGAAAGTACGAAATCTATGTCCGCGATTACGGCTTGTTGTTCGCCAAAGCGACTATGGCACCCCAAGGCGCATTGAGACTGGAAGAGTTCATGCGGATACCACCTGTCGTCGAAGCACCGAAGGAGGCGCCGAAGTAGTAACGGCATCGGGTTGATGGCCCCGGTAGGGGTCACGGGATGTAGCCTGGGGTGGAGCGCTTCGCGCAACCCCAGGAACCAGCGACCCCACATCTGAACTGCCCTGAAGGGGCAGAGGAATCCTTCGCCCCTTCAGGGCGAGTTGTTTGTGGAAGTCAGTGTCCACGGGTTGCGCGAAGCGCTTCACCCGTGGCTACATCCCGGTGCCCCTTCAGGGCACAAAACCAAAACCAACGAGTTAACCGCACCCACCCCGGTCCGCATCACTTTTCGCCTGCGAGGTCGCGGAGCTTCGTGCGGGTGTCGTCTTCGATTTTACGTAAGGCTTCCGTGATCGTTTGCAATTCCTTGAGTGACGGCTGGTCCGATTCGGCTTTCGCGTCGAGGCGGTCCAGAATGTCTTTCAACTTTCCGTAGGATTCGTTCAGGGCCGCGAGCAAATTGTATAGCCCTAGGCGGTCGTCGAGCGTCGTCATCACTTTGACGGCGTCGCGGAGCAGGTCGAGATTGTTGGTGAACTCGGTCAGGTTGGAAACGGTGCGCCAGGTGACGAGTAAGTAATCGCGTGCTTTCCGGTGAGAGTCGGTCTTGGTTTGCCACTCGGCTTCCAGCTTCGCCTTTTGTTCCTTGTCAACGTCCTTTTTCGTGACATCGTACAGGCGGTCGTACTCCAACAACGCGGCGGGGATGTCGCCTTGGCCGACCAGTGTTTTGATCTGCGACCGGATCTCTTTGATGCGGAAATCCTTCTCGAACCGCGACGGGTCGTCGAGTGTGGTAATCGACTTTTGCAGTTCCTTGGCCTTCTCCTCGATGCCGGGGCGGGCGTCTTTCACTGCTTGCAATTGGGCCGTGGAGCGGGCGATGGACTCGGCGGCGTTGGCGTCGCTGGCGTCGGGTTGGGTCTTCAACCGGGCCAGCTCTTCGGTCAAGATTTTGTCTTGCTCGTCAAGCGCCTTCAGCCCGTTCACGGCCCGCGACAGTGCCTCCGGATTTTTCCCGGTGATGATGAGCTTGCCGAGATCTTTGACCAGCGTGTTTTGCGACTGCAGCACGTCCAAAACCCGGTTGCGCAGGTCTTCGCATTGTCGGGCGAATTCGGCCCGCGCCGCGTCCTTGGGGTCCACGGTCAGGCGGACTGTCAACGGCGTGTCACTCATCACGGGCATCGGAAATTGCCGGGCGTTGGACCCGACCGTAATGACGACGCAAGCGATGTTGCGCAACGGTCGCCCGGACCGGAACAGGCCGTCGCGGAATTCGAGGCTGTCCCGTGGTTCGGGTCGGTTCAGGAAGTCGACATCGCTGGCGCGAACTTGCAACACAGTACTTGCCACCGGCGTTTTGCCGCTGGGGTCCACGATCCGCACTTGTACCGGACTCTCGACGGTCGCCAACTTCATGCACCGATACCCGACGGTGGTTCGGTCAATCGGGAACGGCGTCTTGTACCCCGTGAAGACCCGACACCGACAACTTCCGTCCGCCACGTCCGATTCGACCCGCAACAAGGTGTACTGCTGCGGTGCCGCAATCAACATCGGCCCTTGCGGCGGTGGCGGCGGCAGCTTGCGGGGTTGCTTCGAGTTCGTGGCTGGCGGCTCCGGGCGACGTTGTTCGCGGATCACGGACATCGCCAAGATGTCACCCACTTTGACGTGTCGCTCGATACCGGAAATCGCACTACCCTGGAACCGCACCTTCAGCACATCCGTCTCCTTTTCGGGAACGGTCACGGTCCCGACCAAGCCGAAATCTTTCCCGACCAGCAAGCCGATGAGCCGACTAATAGTCTGCGGATCGCGGGTTTCTTTGGTCCGCACGATCGGCGTGACCAACCCGCTCGATCCGTCGTGTTGTTTCGCTTCCAGCTTGTAAACCGTGCCGTTCACCACGGCGATTCGCACGAAGTGGGTTTTCACTCCGGTCAGTTCGCGGAACTTGGGTGAGTCCAGTGCGGGCCATCCTGTTTCGAGGAAATCTTTCGTCAGCAGGTCACGTTGCGATTCAGGCATCTTGGCGAGGTCGAACACTTCGACTTTGCCGAGGTCACCAATTGCCGGTTGCAGATCCGCTTGAATTTGCCGCACGATTTGATTTTGAAATGATGCGTTCAACAGTGCGTTCGGCACGAACTGAACCACGACCCGCCAGCGATACGGCACCCGCAGTTCGGCATCCAGGCCCGCCCACCCCGGTGAGGAAACAACACCGACGAGCAGCAATGCCAGCAAACCGTTTCGCATAACGCTAAACCCCGACACGCGAAGAAGCGGAACCCCGTCACGGGCATTCTACCACCCGCACAGAATCGGGTTGCGGGTATTGTTTTGTCGGTCGAGAATCGGCGACGGCACCGACACGGGGCAGCCATCGCATAAACGGCTGGTTCATGACCGCTCGTTGGTTTGTGTCGAGCCTCGAAGTCTCGACCTACGAAACGACCGCCGGAAAAATTTCCCCGACCCAGTTTGGCGTACAAACAGTTCCCGGCGAACCGGCGACGTCAGTCGCCTGGGTGGTAACCGACTATAAACAATACCCTCAACCCGATGCTGTGCGGGTGGTAGAATGACCGTGACGAGGTTCAGCTTCTTCGCGTGTCGGGGTTTAGCGTTATGCGAAACGGTTTGCTGGCATTGCTGCTCGTCGGTGTGGTTTCCTCACCGGGGTGGGCGGGCCTGGATGCCGAACTGCGGGTGCCGTACCGCTGGCGGGTCGTGGTTCAGTTCGTGCCGAACGCATTGCTGAACGCATCATTTCAAAATCAAATCGTGCGGCAAATTCAAGCGGATCTGC
>JAYSXU010000681.1:0-9724 GCA_043716965.1 Fimbriiglobus sp. | reverse complement strand
GTCGGGAACTGGGATGGGTTGTGCGGCTTCAAGTACGTCTCGCGGAGGTAGTGGATGAGGTCGTACTTCTGTCGTGGCACCATCCAGGTCTGGGCTGCCATGAGGCCGTAGCCGCGCGTGAGAGTCTGATAAAGGCTGTAGGGGTCGCTGCCGTTCTTGAAGATGTGCGACGCGAACTTGGGTGAAGTCGGGAGCGAACCGGGCTGGTCCATCGTGCCGTGGCAGTTCGCGCACACGCGCGTGTAAATTGCCTCGCCGCGAATCAAACTCTTGCCGTCCCACTTGCGAATCAGGCCCGCGTGGTCGATGTCCTTCTCGTACTCCGGAATCACCAGTGTTGTGACGGCGGGGCGGAGTTCCCTCGCTCGCGTCGGCCCACCTTCGGCGACTTCGATGAGGTACTTCGTGAGGTCCAGAAACTGCTGTCGGTCCGAAAGGAGATTGACCAGCCCTTCCGGCATGAGCGATTGTTTCGTCGCTTCCCGTTTCTCGATGTCGGTCTTGGAAATGACGAGCCGTTTTCCGTTGGCGGAAGGATCAATCAGTGTGACCGCGTCGGCTTTTTCTTCAGCAATCAGTCCGGTGAAAGACCGGCCATCGGTCGTGACGACCGTGACCGTCTCGTACCCTTTTTTGATGACCTTCGAGGGGAACAGTACCGATTCGACCAGATAATCCGCCGTCGCCTCCTTGCCCGCTTTTGCAACGTCCGGCCCGAGTTGTGTGCCGGTCTCGCCGTCGTGACACTTCGCACAGGTCAGGAACGGCTGGAAAAACAACACCGCGCCCCGACCGGCGTCGCCCCGCTCACGAGCGGCCTTGGCGAGATCGGCGACCGGCTCCTGTGCGAGTTGTTGGAGCAAGGAGGAAGTTGGTTCCGCCGACCAGACGGAGGAAGTGAGCGAGAAAAGAAACGCCACGGTCACGGATCGAATGAACATCAATTACCATCCACTGGGTGACACGGAATCGAATGGGCATTTTATTCGTTTGCCGTCGGGGTACAACTCAATGCTTTCCGGGAAACGTTCGAGTCACACCGATCAAACCAGTTCATTGAAGTCGGGTCGCCACTCGGTATGAAAAGACATCGCGGAACGTTCTGCGAATGCGCCCGCTCGCCACGATCACGCCCCGGCTTCAATCAACACGGCCAAGCGAGTCCACCATCGGCCGCGAAAGTGACACCCCGATGACACTCCCCCTGAATTACCTGCCACAACTTCCGCGTCGGCGCGATTGGCGAATCGGCTGCGTCGGCGCGGGGTTCATCATGCGGGATTGTCATCTGGTGGCGTACCGCAACGCGGCGTTCAACCCGGTTGCGATTGCGTCGCGGACACTGGACCAAGCGAAGTCGGTTGCGGCGTTGCACGCCATTCCGCGAGTTCATGACAGTATCGAAGACCTGTTGCGTGACCCCGATGTTGAAATACTAGATGTGGCCGTGCCACCGGACGTGCAACCGGAATTAATCCGTCGCGCCGTCGAACTCGGGGCAGGGCGGTTGCGGGGGATTCTCGCGCAGAAGCCGCTGGCCTTGTCCGTGAAGGACGCCCGCGATTTAGTCGAACGCTGTAACCGCGCCGGGATTGCCCTCGGCGTGAACCAGAAC
The DNA here is from genome assembly GCA_043716965.1 of Fimbriiglobus sp. Classification (GTDB taxonomy): domain Bacteria; phylum Planctomycetota; class Planctomycetia; order Gemmatales; family Gemmataceae; genus Fimbriiglobus. The sequence continues at coordinate 8,109 of JAYSXU010000681.1, read as the reverse complement.
ATGCGGTTCGATCAATCGGTACGGGCCATGAAGGATTTGCTGAATCGCGGTTGGATCGGCGACCCGGTGTTTGCCAGTATTGAAATGCGGGCCGTGCCGCACTGGATGCCGTGGGCGGAGGGGTTACCGTCGCTGTCCACATTCGTGATGAGCATTCACCACCTCGACACGTTCCGCTATTGGTTGGGCACGCCGGACCGCGTTCTCGCTAGCACCCGCCCCGACCCACGCACGAAGTTTCCGCACCGCGACGGGCTGAACCTGTACATTCTCGAATACGACAACGGCGTTCGCGCAAGTGCGTGGGACGATGTGTGGGCCGGACCGTGCAAGGAAGGCGTGGCCGGAGACGTGTTCATTCGGTGGCGAGTGGAAGGCACCGTCGGCTTGGCGCAAGGCACAATCGGCTGGCCCAGCTACCCCGCCCGGACGCCCAGCACCATCGAATACAACACGCGGCAACAACCGGGAGAATGGATACGCCCGACGTGGAACGAAGTGTGGTTCCCGGATGCGTTCGTCGGCACAATGGCACAATTGCTGTGTGCGGTCGAGGACAACCACGAACCGGAGATCGGCGGGCGCGACAACCTGGAAACCATCGCTTTGTGCGAAGCCGTCTTCGCGGCAGCCAGCCAACACCGCGTCACCACGGTGCGGGAGTTTTTGAATTAGCCCACAGTATCCTTTTCACCACGAATCGCACGAATCGGACGAATGAAATCCGGAACCCAAGAAGCGTGTGCCTACTGTCATGTCGGGATGTCCTGCCCCTTACTCGTTGGCTGTGAAAAATTATTCGTTCGATTCGTGTTATTCGTGGTGATTGGTCCGGGTGCATTTAGAACACCCGGCTGATGACGCACTTCAGGTAGCCGGATTCGCGGCAGGTGACGGCAACCGGGTGATCGGGGGCGGGGCCACGGCGTTCGAGGATTTGGAGGTCGCGTTTGGATTCGACTGCGACTTGGGCGATCGTGTCTTCAAACATGTCCTGTGAAATCAACCCGGTGCAACAACACGACACCAGCACTCCGTCGGGTGCGAGTAGCTTCATCGCTTGTTGGTGCAGCTTGCGGTAGCCTTGCATCGCCTTCGGAATGGCGGCGCGGTTGCGGGCGAACTTGGGCGGGTCGAGAACAATGAGATCGAACTTGCGGCCAGCCGTGACCAGTTTGTCGAGGTAGCCAAACACATCCTGTTGCGTGAACGTCAACTGCCCGAGGCCGTTCAGGACGGCGTTACGCTCAGCCAACTTCAGTGCGGGTTCGGACGCATCCACACACTCCACTTCCGTTGCACCCGCCTTGGCGGCGTACAACCCGAAGCCGCCACTGTAGCTGAACGCATCCAGCACCCGCCGACCGAGTGCGAGTTTGGCGACTGCTACCCGGTTGTCTCGCTGATCGAGGTAGTAGCCGGTCTTCTGGCCTTCGGTCAGGTTCACCGCAAATTGCAGGTGGTTTTCGTGAATAATCAGTTCGGCGGGTGGCGGCTCACCGCACAACATACCGTCGTGAAGCTCCAACCCTTCGAGTTGGCCGATCCCCTTTTCGGTGCGAAGGTAGATGCCTTTGGCGTTCAGCAATTCCAGGAGAATCTCGCCGAACATCGCCTTTTGCTTCGCAATCCCGAGTGAGGTGAACTGCACCGTGAGGTAACCGGCGTACCGATCCACGACCACGCCGGAGAGCAAATCCGCTTCACTAAACACGACCCGGTAGGCCGCGTTCGGCCCGGTGTTGAGCTTCAATACGTCGTGCCGCAACGCGACGGCGCGTTCAAGCCGGGCCTTGAAAAACGCTCGATCTAGCGGGGCTTCCGGCTCCCACGAGTAGAGCCGGACGATGATTTTGCTTTGGCTGTTGAACAGCCCGCGACCGACGAACCCGCCCGTCGCGGACATGAGATTGACCACATCGCCATCACGCGGTCTGCCTTCAATCCGCTCCACCGCACCGGCAAACACCCAGGGGTGCCGCCCGAAAAAAGGCTGGGCTTTTTGGGGCTTCAGAATCACGTTGCTATTCGGAGTGGTCATAATTTCGCAGGTCAATTAGGAAAGCGTACCTTGTTGCACGCGGCGGAAGTACGCCAGCGTGCGGTCGGTGGGCGTCGGTTCGGGAATCGCAATGAGTAGTGCGCGAACTCGGAGCAGCAACTCGGTTTTGTTGATGGGCCGTGTTACGAAATCGTCCGTGCCCACTTCGACGGCGCGTTCGATGTCGGTCGGCTGATCGAGTGCGGTGACCATCAGGATGCCGACGTTTGCCGTCACCGGATCGGCGCGAAGTCGCTTGCACACTTCAAACCCACTGAGTTTGGGCATCATGATGTCGAGCAAAATCACGTCCGGCTTCCAAGACACGGCATCGCGCAGGGCATCCTCACCGTTCGTGGCGATGAGCGTTTCGTACCCTGTCCCGTCCAGATGGGCTTCAAGCAACTCCGCGTTGGGCCGGGTGTCATCAACAATTAAAACACGAGGCATCGGCAACTCCTGCAAGGGCATAGCCACCATTATAGAAGTCCCTGCGAAAACGAAAAAACCAGGCCGGAGCCTGGTAGTGTTGGTTACGTCTTCGGATCAACTCAGTTGCTAAACTCCGGGCGGCGTTTGGCGAGTTGGGCTTGGAGGCGGGCGACGATGCTGGAGTGCATTTGGCTGACACGCGATTCGGACAGGTTGAGCGTGACGCCGATCTCTTTCATCGTCATCTCTTCGTAGTAGTAGAGGATGACGATGAGTCGTTCGTTGCGGTTCAGGCCGCGAGTAACCAGTCGCATCAAGTCGCGGTTTTGCAGACGATTTGTGGGGTCTTCGGCTTTCTTGTCTTCAAGAATGTCGATCTCCCGCACGTCCTTGTAGCTATCGGTTTCGTACCACTTTTTGTTCAGTGACACGAGGCTGACGGCACTCGCTTCCCCTACGAACGCCGCAACTTGTTCAATCGGAATACCGATCTTGGCAGCCAATTCTTCGGGCGTCGGCTTGCGACCGAGTGCCGTTTCGAGCGCCTTCGAGGCGGCTTCCATTTTGCTTTGCTTGGAGCGCACCAGCCGTGGAACCCAGTCCATCGTGCGAAGTTCGTCCAGCATCGCGCCCCGAATCCGGGGAACACAATACGTTTCAAACTTCACGCCGCGTTCGAGATCGAACGCATCAATCGCGTCCATCAGCCCGAAGATGCCGGCGCTAATCAGGTCGTCCAGATCAACGCCGTCTGGCAACCTGGCCCAGATTCGTTCGGCGTTGTAACGGACGAGTTGCAGGTAATTTTCCAGCAGGCGGTTGCGCAACAGAATCGTTGGGCAGGCCCGATAGTCATTCCAAACTTGTTGGATATCGGCTTTATCAATTTCGACACGGGTCACCATCGGATCCTCCCTGATGATCGGCAAGCCACCGCTCCGCGGCGTCGATCCGGGTGTTGCAAATTTTGCAAGACCCAAATTCCCCCGACTCCGTGCAACCGCGTGTCTCGCTAGATGACCGATCGCCATCCGAAGGTTCGCCAGGTTCCCCGGCCTGATGAACATCGGCAGCGTTTGTAGTCCGGTCGTAGCGCTCACAACGGTGGGTTGGCAGCCTGCCAGTTCCCCCACGACATCCGGGCGGGATCCTCCCGGAGTCTGCTTCGCATCTATCGGTTCGCAGGACGGGTTCAAATGACTCAAACCCGCAAATTCCCCGATTGTTCCAGCGAGCTACTCGTCGCAACAGTTACCCCAGATTTATGTGTGCGAATCGTTACGATCCGCACACTTTTTCAGCCCCAAGTTCCCCAACTCAGGACCGCACATCCGGGGCAACCGTCTGAACGAGAAGGCGAGTTGATAGCGACGTAAGAAATGAATGTCGAGAGGAAACCACGATTTCTGTGTAGGATTTTGCGGATGGGAAGTGTGGTAAAGTAGCGAACTTCACGAAGGAGTTCACGATGCCATACGTCAACGTTCGGATCACGAAAGACGGCGTCACCGCCGAACAGAAAGCGCAGATCGTCGCCGAGATCACACGGACCTTACAAACCGTGCTCGGCAAGCGTCCGGAACACACCCACATTATCATCGACGAAATCGACCCTGAAAACTGGGGCTTCGGTGGGATGCTGACAACGGAGTACCGCAAACAATAAGCTCTGAGACATCGGGCGAGTGTCGCAGCGTCAGCTTGAAGTGGGAGTCGAACAAGTCGCAACCAACACACAACATCCTGTTTTTGTGCCCTGAAGGGGCACCGGGTTTTAGCCACGGGTGGAGCGAAGCGCAACCCGTGGACCGCGACACCCCATTGTCACTCGCCCTGAAGGGGCGACGGAACTCTTCCGCCCCTTCAGGGCGGTCGAGTGCTGGGGCTGACTCCACGGGTTGCGCAAAGCCTTCACCCGTGGCTACATTCCGTGACCGCTTACGCGGTCAGCAAACAAGAAACAAATTATACCGCCCTCTTCGCCTTAATCGTCGTCGCTGTCGGCGATGGGGCTGTTGGGGTCGCCGGTTTGGTAGCGTTCGAGTTGGCGTTTGTAGTGGTGGTTGCGGCGGTCGAGGGCGACGAGTTGCTTCATGATCGTGACGGCTTGGTCGCGTTCGTTGCGGCGGAAATGCACTTCGGCGAGGGTTTCTTGGTAGCCGCGCATGTTTGGTTCGAGTTCGACGGCTTTCTTGGAATACGCTAAAGCAGTGTCGAGTTCTCGACAGCACCCCGCAGCTAACCATGCGGCACTGGACCGCGCCCACGCGCTGTTCGGGTTGGCGGTCAACAGCTTGTTGTAGCTGGACCACACCCGTTGAAAGAGGGCGTCCGCGTCTTTCTTCCGGTTGCGTTTTTCTAACTCCGGCACCATGTTGACGACGAGTTCACTGGAATTGGGGACTACGTCCAGGCACTCGTGGGCCAGTGCGAGTGCTTCCTCCACTTTGCCACGCACGAGTAAATCCCGTGCGGTGTAACCCTGAATCATTTGCGGCACGGTCAGGTACGCGAAGCCTTCGATGTAGCTGACGTTAGGGGTGCGTAACAGGTAGTGAATCGACTTGCGGTTGGCCGCCGCCGCCGCCGCGTAGTCCTTGTTCAGCACTGCGGCGCGGCCCACTTGGTTCCACACGTTGCCGATGTAAATCTCGTTCACCCAGGCGGTTTCGCGCACCAGTTCCCACTCCCGCTTGGCGTCTGCAATGCACCCGCGATTGTTCAATTCTTCCAAGAACCGGCCCCGCATTCGCGCGTTGCCCAGCGCCACCCAGTGCGACAGTTCTTGCCGCTTGCGGCCTTCGTTTTCGGACCCGGCTTTTACGAGGCACCGGCCCGAAAGGTACAGTAGCACCGGGTTGTTCGGCGTGAGCTTCCAGCCTTGTTCGAGGCGTTCGGCGGCTTCCTTGTGCCGTCCTTGCTCGGTCAGGAGGTCGCCCAGTTCGACCCAGAACCGGAAGCTTTCATCCACGCCGAAAATCCACGCGCGACTGCCGCGACCGTAGCGCCGAGTCGTTGCGTCCTCTGGCAGTACCGCGAACTTGTGGGCCACGAGTTTGTCGGCCACAACGCACAATTCCTGAATCGCTTGGTCCGCATTTCCGGCGGCCCGCTCCGTTGCGGCCAAGGTCAACGCCTGCGTCTGGGCCACCGGCGATTCCACACTGTAAACTTCCTGGCGAATCGTTTTGGTGACCTTCTCCCGCTCGGCTGCCGGTGCCGTCCCTAGCAGCAGCGCCCGGACTCGTCGCATGGTCGCACCAGGTGGTTCATTGGCCGGTCGCGCCGCATAAAGCACTCGCCACAGGTACCGCGCTGCGTCCGCATCCGCATCGAAGATCAACTCGAAGTCGTCTTGCCCCTGTCGCGTGAAGCGATCCTGGGGGTCGGATTTGGCAATCGCAAGCCCGAGGTGTTCACACGCCAAGTCCTGGCGACCGCTGCGAACTTCGGCCCGGATCAGTGCCACGAGCGCGTCCGGATTCGGGCTGATAGCGATTTGTTCGGCAACTTGTTCAAAGACTTGGGCGACCTCATCCCTTTGCCCCAGTTGGGCCAAAATCCGGCCACGGCGGGCGCCATACAGTGGGCGAAGGGATTCGAGGTCCGTTCCGAGCGCGCCGTCGATTTTCTTGTTGCGCGGGTCCAATAAATCGAGGGCGTCTTGAAACAACAGCCGCGCCGACAGAACGTCCGCGAGGATGTGCGGCGCGTTGCGTTGCGCCGTCATCCGCTCGATGCCTTGCAGCGGCATGTCGTTCATCATCATGGCCAACGTCGGGGCGTCGATGGTCACCGTCCGGCCGGTGTCGCGGAGGTCGGAATCCTTCTGCCGCTCGGCCAGTTCGTTCGCTTGCTTCGTCTGGCCCGCCAACCGGAGGCGGAAGATTTTCAACCCCTCAAAACTGTTCGCCACGACCGGCGTTCGCTCCGCCAGTTGGGACCACTCGCCGAAGTCTTCCAACAGCGAATCCACGGTGTCGCGGAACTGGGGGTCGGTTAACTCAATCTCCGCCGCCAATGCTTTCGCCTTCGTCTTTTCCCCCGTCGCACGATAGACGAACACCAGCGCCCGTGCAGCCGCATCGGCGGTTTCACCACGCGCTTTTCGGCGGAATTCGAGTTCGGGAATCGCTTGCTTCGTGCGGTTGCGCAAGTGCAGAAATGTGACGTAGTCCAACAGCCCTTCGCTCACCGGGCCGTAGGTCTCCAGGGCCAAGATTGTTTCGGCTTGATCGAGCTTCCCTTCCAAGACGAGCAGCGGAACTTCGTGGCTGACGACCCATCGTAAGTGGTCAAAGACCGGCGCCCGATTGTCCCGCCCCAGGTCTTTGGCCAACAGTGCCCGCAACGCTGGCAACCCGGTGTCGCCGAGTTTTAGGAGCGCCGTCGTGGCTTGGTATTGGTTCTCCAGAATGCCACTGCGGAAATCGCGGATGTGCTTGAAGACTTCCGGCGGCGTGTTGAAGAAGTTTCCCGTCGCGAACTTATCGAGAATCTCCTTGGCCCGATCGGCGACCTCCGCGTCCGGGTTTTTGAGTGCTTCCAGCAACGCAGGTTTCGCCTTGTCGCCCATCTTCCAAAGGGCATCACTCGCTTTTTCGCGGTTCGTAAATTCCGGGCTACCAAGGTCGGCAACAAGTTGTTCGACAACTGGGTCCGTAGGGTTCGCGCTCCACAGCAGCGTGGCGAACAAAAGCAAAATGCGGCCGATCAACCCGAAACGAAACAGCGATCCCACGGTGCGCCTCCCTGAACCGCGACTGAAGCGGAGATGACACCCCCATCGTATCCGTTGCCACGAACCCCAAGCAAGAGGGAGAAACGAACGAGGTGTTGATTTGGATCAGGCGAACCGGCTGCGTAAGCTGCTGGGTGGTGTGTCACGAACGGTTGATCGGTTATTGTCAGGTGCGTTTTCCTAGGTCGAGGTCGGTTACACCCAGGCGACTGACGTCGCCGGTTCGCCGGGAATGCAAAAACCCGCTGATACAAACGAACACGCCGCAGGGATTGCCCCTGCGGCGTGTTGTTTATGATCGACTATGTTTACTTCTTGCGGCGAAGCATTCGCACGAGACCAACCACTGGCATCCCAAGCACGGCCAGCGCCAGGGTCGTCGGTTCTGGCACGCCCGGCGGTGGGGTGGTAATTGCCCCGGTTGGGACAATGGTGCCGGTGATGTTGCTATCCGCCAAGCCGTCGGACGACCGATTTGTGTGTGCGGTGAAGAACGAATCCGCTTGGGTACCAAACGTCGAGACACCCCAGAAATTCCCGAGACCAATTTGACCACTCGGAATGGTCGGCCCGGTGTACTTGAAGGTCAAGTTGTCAATTAGCGGGTCGTCCTGCGGGTTGACGCGGTCTGGTGTCGGGCCAACTTTGCTAACGGTCAAGCTAAAACCGTCTGGTGCGGATGCACTTCCGGCAACGTAACCACCAAAATCGTAGATGGTGAAGTAGTTACCGGACTGAAGTTTCATGTCCGTCGGCAACACGATCGCATACGTCCAGCGAAAGTTACCCGCTTCGGGCGTGACCGTCACGCTCACAGGCAGCAGTCCGGCGTTGGCCGAAGACGCTGCCAACATTGCCACGGTTGCGCCAAGAAAAAGGCGCGTCATCAAATTCC
>JAYSXU010000069.1:0-2124 GCA_043716965.1 Fimbriiglobus sp. | reverse complement strand
CTCGCAAAGCCTCGACCACGACCTACAAGACTCGGAACTCCGGTCGTGTGGCCAAGTACGCTTCGACGCGGTCGGTGCGGGTGATCGCTTCCTTGATGAAGCCGACGGCTTCGACTAACCGTTCATCGGTCTCGGCGCAACTGAACCGTAGGAAGCCGGTGCCCGCCGGGCCGAAGCATTCGCCGCCTAAGCACCCGACGCCGCGCTTATCGTCGGCCCCTTCGAGCAAGTACATGGCGAGGCCGTGCGAGGTGATGTGAAGCCGGTCGCAGATGGGTTGCACGTTCGGGAAGACGTAGAACGTGGCGGGTGGCATGAGGACGGTCATGCCGTCCACGGTGCGCAATTCGTTGACGAGCAGTTCGACTTTACGGTGGAACTTCTTCATCGTCGCATCGCGTTCGGCGTGGTCGTTTTCGAGCGCGGCTTTTCCAGCCAGTTGTACGAACGGCGGCACGCAGGATAGCGTCGTGTTAATCATCTTGCCCATCGCCTGGGCGACAGTTTCGGAAGCGACCGCAAAGCCGAGTCGCCAGCCGCTCATGCTGTACGACTTGCTAAACGTGAACGCGCTGACCGCGTGATCGAGCATCCCCGGTTCGGCCAGAATGCTGCGATGTTGCCCCTCCCAAACCATGTGGCAGTACGGCTCGTCACTGAACACGGCAATGTTCTTTCCGCGCACCAGACCAGCAATGGCCACGAGGTCTTCCTTGGTCGCCACGCCGCCCGTCGGGTTGTGCGGGGAGTTCAAGAAGATCGCCTTCGCACGCGGTTGAGTTTTGAGGAAGTGTTCGACATCGGAGGGGTTGGGGCGGAAGTGGTTGGATTGCAATAGCGGGTAGTAAACCGGCACTGCACCCCGGCGCAGGATGTTCGGCGCAAACGTCGGGAAGGTTGGCTGCCAAACTAGGACCGCATCATTGGGTTCAAGAAACGCTTCGCAGAAGAACAGTTCAAACGGCTTCGCACCCGGACCGACGACGACGTTCGCGGCAGTGGCGGGGATGTCGAACTCGTCGTTCACCATCCGTGCAATCGTCTCGCGGAACTCTGGCAACCCCATCGACGGCCCGTACCGCGTGTGCCCCGCATCAATGGCCGCCTTGCCAGCGGCAATCGCATGAGCCGTGCTGGGAAACGGGCTATCACCAATCTGCAACCCGATCACATCTTTGCCCGCCGCTTGCAATCGCTTCACGACTGCGAGGACATCAAAGGCAATCTCCGTCGTGAGCGAAGAGGCGAAGTGGGAGAGAGTTGGTGGCATAATATGGTGCGACTTTGTTTGGTGCGTGGAATGAGATTCTTTGTATTCGGCCCTGAAGGGGACGTTCTGTCAGCCCAGGGCCATGCCCTGGGGGACCGGGCAATGATAGAGTTTTAGACCTGTTTCGACCGTTCAGACCCGATGGTTTACAACCGAATGAACCGTCCGTTCGTGCGTTCCCAGGGCATGGCCCTGGGCTGACAGAACGTCCCCTTCAGGGCCGGAAATCGTTTTTACTGCTTCGCCCCGATGGTTCGGGCGATTGGTTGTAGCACGTTCGGGATAATGTGTTCGGCGACGATCTCGTCGAGAACGCGGCGTTGGTTGCGGTACGATTCGACGAAGCTCTTGTACTTCTGCTTGCCCCAAAATTGGCGGACCGTGAAGTACACGCTAATCGGGCTTTCGCTGAACGTGTTTGTGCGCACTTGGTAGGCCGTCGTGCGGGTCTCGATGCTCAGGCGGCCTTGCAGTTGGCAAGCTTCATCCAGGGCGATCGTCATCGTCGGTTGAAAGTGCAGGATGCGGCTGGCGGGAATTTTGGCGAGGTTCTCCAAGGGTCCGTCGGCGGTCAACGCCTCCGCAACGATCTCATCGTGGTTGCCGTTGTAGAGAAAGTCGAAGTAGTACAGCACGTCAATCGCGTCCGTATCGAGGCCGTTCATCCCGAGATGGTACGGCGCCATTTCGAGGAGCTTTTCGTTTTGCGCGTCAACTTCGTCGGCGGTCGGCGGGTTCACGAACCCGGACGACAGCCGCTTTTTGTCGAGTGAAATCCACCGGTAGCTCCCGGCTTCGCGGTCCTCTTCGAGCATGTACTCGTTGTCCTCACGCTTCTCGAAGTCCGTCATCGA
>JAYSXU010000680.1:0-3241 GCA_043716965.1 Fimbriiglobus sp. | reverse complement strand
TTGTCGTTGCGGACGGTGAAGCATTGCCATTCGATGACAATTCGTTCGATTGCGTCTGGGGCAACGCGGTGTTGCATCATCTCGATTTAGCGAAGGCGGGAGCCGAGTTGAAACGGGTGTTGAAACCCGATGGTGTTGCCGTGTTCTGCGAGCCGTGGGGTGGCAATCCCATGTTGGAGTTCGCCCGCAAACACTTGCCCTATCCCGGCAAGCATCGCACAGCGGATGAACAACCGCTTCGCCCCGGTGACCTCGGGCCGTTGCGGGAACTGTTCCCGTCACTGACGATCGAAGGTTTTCAATTGTTGAGTATGGTCCGACGAGTTTGGAACCACCGTAGGATCACATCGGCACTCGACGGACTCGACTCACGCTGTTTACGGGCTGCACCAATCTTGACAAAATGGTGCCGATATGTGGTGCTGGTTATGACGAAGGGTTAGAATGTCGCTGTTGTGCCAGTTTTATGCTGTGAGCAACCGCGATGGACCCCGTTACGAAACCACTCCCGACACCTGCCACGCTGCCGACATCCCGGTCGGCGCAGTTAGCATTGGCCGTGTTCGGAGTCGTTTTGCTCGGGTTGCTTGCTTTTCGTGGGTACGGCAATCGACTGGGTGCGCGACCGACAGACCAACACTTCACGCAGCAAGTTGACTTGAATCGGGCGGACAAATCGGAGTTTCAGCAAATCCCCGGCATCGGACCCAGCTTGGCGGACGCGATTCTGGGCCACCGGCAATTGCACGGGAAGTTCAGCACGGTGGATGATCTTGGTGGTGTGAAAGGAATCGGTACCAAGACAGTCGATAAAGTCCGCCCGTGGGTGAACGTGGTTGTTGATCGTGACATGTCAACCGATTCCGCCGACGCCGAGAAACTGGAACGCAAGCCGATTGCTCGACCACTGGTCACATCACCCCGTGTGGCCAATGGCACGAAGTTGCGTGCCGGTGACGCGCCAATCAACCCGAACACGGCCAGCGAAACGGAATTGCAACGGTTGCCGGGCGTGGGGCCAGCCCTGTCGCAGCGCATCGTCGAAACACGAGAGAAGGCCGCGTTCACAACGCTCGAAGATTTACGAAAAGTGCGTGGCATCGGCGCGAAGACATTGGAGAACCTCAGACCCTACCTGACCATAAAATAACGGCCCTGGAAAACCAGGGCCGTTATGGTCTTGCGATCAGTTCATCAATCCGATTATTTCTCGCCATAGGCTGGATACTTCAACGTCCGCTTCGCTGGTGCTGGTTCCGGAAACGAAATTTGCACACCGTCTGAGCCGTCTACCGGCTTAATCATTGGTTGCGGGACACCTGGTTTGTCCGGCGTCGGTTGCGGGATTGGGTTGACCGGGCCACCGTCGTAAGGAAATGGTCCAGTCGGCACGGGCATCGGCAACGGGGTGATCTCACCAGGGATCGGGGATGACACGATCGGACTGCTGTTCACCGAGGTCACGACGGTTTGGGGGTAGTAGGCACCAGTCGTGTAGCTTGGAACGACAACCACACTCGGTTGCGTGTAATAAACCGGGGCTGGTGCGTAGTAGCGGGGTGCGGTGTAAAGCGAGACTCCGAAGCTGTTGCCGTAATAGCCTAAACCATTCCCGTAACCATATCCGCCGCCGTAACCGTATCCGCCGTAACCCAAGCCGATGTTGACGCCGCCGCGATACCCCCCGCCGTAATAGGCAGGGTTGCTATGCCCACCGTGATATCCGCCACCGGAGTAATGCGCTCCGCCGCTGTGTCCACCACCGCCCGAGTAGTGCGCACCACCCGCGCTGTGCCCGCCTGCGCTGTGCCCGCCTGCGCTGTGCCCGCCTGCGCTGTGTCCGCCACCACCACCGCCGTGGCCGGGTGGGCCGGCCATCAAGTTACCGCCGAGTAGCACCGAAGCGAGCAGTGCTGCTGTTGTCGTCAAATTACGCAACATAATCCGATACTCCTATTCACTGGGTCGCACGGTGCCCAATCCGAATCAATCCGCTGATGTGCAGTTCATAGGAATCGTACACCGAGAACCGCTTGAGTGGTGCAAGATAATGGTGAGAATTTGCGAGATGAGAATCGCGTTTAGTGTGTTAGTTGTGTCGAAGTGCTTCGATCGGGTCCAGTCTGGCAGCGCGACGAGCAGGGTAACTCCCTGAAAGCAACCCGACAAGCATCGACACACTGAACGCCAAAACGGGCGACCAAAGGCGGATCATTGTTGGCACGCCGAAGGCATAGGAAAGCAGATACGCCAGTCCAACGCCTAGCACGATTCCGATTCCACCGCCGAAGCCCGATAGCACCAGTGTCTCCACTAAAAACTGGGCGGCGATGTCGCGTTGCTTTGCGCCCAGTGCCCGACGAATGCCGATTTCGCGGGTTCGTTCCGTGACCGTGGCGAGCATAATGTTCATGATGCCGATGCCGCCGACGATCAGGGAGATGCCGGCAATTGCGCCCAAAATCATCGTGAACATGCGTTGGGTTTGTTCGGCTTTTTGTAGCAATTCGAGGGGCACCACCACCGCAACGTCTTTGTTCGGGTGGAACTTGTCGATGACCGATTGCAGCACGGCGGCAGTTTTGGGGACGTTTTTGACATCGTCAACCGAGACCGTGATCTGACTGATTTGCAGCCGCTCGATCGTGTACCCGCTGGACTTGATCGTAATCAACTCTTCGCCGAACCGGGCGCGATCCGTGGTGAACGGGATGAACAACACTTTGCTGAAATCCGCGTTCGTACTCGAATCGCTACCGCCGGTCGCCAGGGCTTTATCTTCACTGACCCCGATCACGGTGAACGCAAGCTGGTCACTCAGGCCGTCCACGTTGACGGTGTGACCAATGGGATCAAGTGCCGGGAACAACACTTCTGCCGCAGCGGCACCAATCACGGCGACGTTATCCATTCGCGCGTCGTCAACCCGTTCGATGGCACGGCCTCGCAACAGGACAATGTTGTTATGGATGAAGAAATCGGGCATCACGCCCACCAGCCGGGCGTCAACTTTTCGGTCCCGGTTTCGGATCGTTTTGCGGTAGTCCCGCATGGGCGTGGCGGACACGACAGTGGGGATGGTGCCGCGAATTCGGTTCAAGTCCGCGTAGGTAATCCCGAAGGATGTTAAGTCGGTCCCTTTCGTTCCGCCCGTCCCGCTCGAATCTTCAGAGGGTTTGACGCTTTTCAACAGGATCGTGTTAACGCCCAGGTCTTCAAGTTGCTTCAACGCTTGGTACCG
>JAYSXU010000679.1:0-9749 GCA_043716965.1 Fimbriiglobus sp. | reverse complement strand
TCCAGCAATTCGCCCGGCTTGACAACATTGGCCAGCCGTTACTCCCAGGGGTTATTGGCAGCCCACTCGTGACCCAGCGAAAAACCTATGTCATGTTTGAAACGCGGGTCAACCGGAAGGCGTATGACTTCGTGAAAGAGAACCGGTACTTCTTGCGTGACAACCTTCCAAAGCCACCGCACATGATGGAGTTCCCGGACCAGTCAATCCACGTCAAAGCGGCCTGGATGGAACTCCCCGACGACGAGGCAACCCGAAACCGCTTCTATCGCACAACTGCAACTGCCGTGGTGGATTGGACAGCCGATGAGAAGCCCGTTATTGCCCAACGGGAAGTCGGTCTGGTCGGCTTGCACATCGTTCACAAAACGCCGAAGCGACAAGACTGGGTTTGGTCCACTTTCGAGCATGTTGACAACCTGCTCGCCGAACACGGCGGCGCGCCCCCGGCATCGTTCAGCAGCCAAGACCCGGCGCTAGTCTCGACAGATTCTAAGGCGAATAAGCCGGACCCTAAGAAGATCGAACTACGAAAGCCGTATCCAAAAGTTGATGACCGGACACCTGTGGAAGTGGTCAGGGTCAATCCAATCAGCGAAACGACCAAGAACGTGAACCGCTTCTATCAATCTCATCCGAAAATCAATGACACGGTTTGGGCGAACTACAAACTGGTCGGAACTCAATGGCCGCGATTGGGTTTGCCGACTCGACCAACGGCAAGTTCACCGAAGAACGTCGAGAATAGGTTGCCGGAAAAGCTTGCAAATGCGACGATGGAGACGTACATCCAAATGGCTTCCTGCTTAGGCTGTCACGCCTCTGCGAATCCGGGAGAGTTCGTGTTCTACCCGCAAGTCAGAGCCTACCCACCAGCAGAATAGAACTTATGTAGGCTGTCATGCTTTCCGGATTTCAGGCTGAAAGCCTGGGAGCACTCAGCCCAGGGTGAGCCGCTTCGGCGTAACCCTGGGTTCACGGATCGCTACTCCTCGCAGTCTGAAGGACTGCGAGCCGAGAGTCGGGAACGATTGTTGTCGACACTTAAGGCTGAGGGTTTTTACGTTGATGACCCAGGGCGGCGTCGCCAAGCCTCCTTGCCCTGGGCTGGGTGCTCCCAGGCTTTCAGCCTGAAGACAAAAAAGTGCCAATGCAGTGAACAAATTTCCCACCAACTCTCGTGGCGCATACACTACAGAATCACACGCGAAAAATAATAACGAAGTGTGTAGTCAATCGCGTTCACTACGGCGCCTATTTAGGTAGGGCCTGTCCGTGAAACTCGGGGTGAGTTTTTTCGATGACATGCCTATGTCGGATGGCATCATCCTTGAGGAATTACTTACATGGCAAGTAGTCACACGCCCACTTTTGAGGAGGTCGATAAGCACATCCAATCCGTCGATCTCACCGAGTTTCAAGTTGGTGGGAAACATCATCCGAAAGGGGTCGCGATGAGTCCTTCGGATGTCTGTGCCGCGTACAAGATGGTGAAGCCCATCCTAGTTCTTGTCGCCAGTTTTCCACTGATCCCTAAGAAGTGGCGTGATGCAATCAACGTCTTCATTGGGGTCGTTGACAAAATCTGTCCGTAAATCACCACCCCGAAAACTTCGTTGCAAGTGACACGACTGGATTTGTGGCTGTCCGAATCGCTGCGCAGCACTACCGGCTACACGTTGACGCCGCCCAGAAACTCCGGCTCGAACGCATACAGTCGCTCGATGTCGGATAGGTTGATTGCGATGCGGCACTCGACGACCGGGGCGTCTCCGGGGCCGGACGCGGTCAACAAGTCCGTCCGGCCGTCGCCGTCCATATCGGCGCTGCCAACGCGGACGCCATTGCGGCTGACTTGGGCGGACGGGCTGAAAGCCAGGTAGCTTTGGAGGATGTTTCCGTTGGCATCGAAGACCTTCACATGGGGACCGCCACCCGCCCCGGCACCTGTGATGACGTCGGCTTTGCCGTCCGAATCGCAATCGCCTGCCGAGAGGTAAATGCCGCCTCGGAAGTCGGTGTCGTAGGCGAAGAACTCCCGCATCACTGTTGCAGTTGCGCCAGTAAAAATGCGCACCAACGAACCGCCGCCGACACCGGGAGCCGCAATCAAGTCCGCCCGACCGTCGGCGTTGACATCGCCCGCTGCCACGTGGGCGCCGGTCCGCAACGACGAGTCGAACGCGAAGAAGTCTTCCAAAACGGTGCCGTCTTTTCCCGAGAAGATCTTGATGCGTGGTCCGCCCGATTCCCCGGCGCTGACGATGATGTCCGCCTTGCCGTCCCCGTTCACGTCCCCGGACGCAACATAATTCCCGCCACTGAAGCTCGTCTCGAACGGGGTGAACTGCTTCAGGACCGCGAGGTTAGTGCCGTCGAACACCTTGACGACGGCGTTGGTGCCGGAACTGGTCGTCGCAATTATATCCGGGACGCCGTCCCCGTTCACGTCCCCTTGCGCGACACGCACACCGCCGGTGAACGAGGGGTCGAACGCAAAGAAGTCGAAAATGACTTGCGCGTTCGGGCCGATTACCCGGACACGCGGTCCACCGCCGGCATCCGCTGCGACGACAAAACGTGCCGCCGCCGGGTTCGCCCGCAAGAAGTTGTCGAACACATTATCCGCGACTTGGTTGCCTTCCTTGATGCCGCGGGTTTTGTCGAACGCCCAGTGAATGCCCAGGTAAATCCGGCTCTGGCCGTTCTCCTCCTCGGCCTGACTGAGGGAATCGAAGTGGCGCGGCTTGATCGGTCGCTGAACCCCGTGTTGGTCGAAGGTCTTGCCGTTGAATTCGTCCGAAAGGAACGTGAACGAGATGTCGTCCCGCCCGTAGAACTTGCGGAGTGTCTCAAACACCGCACCACCGAACGTGGCGTGACCGGAGGTATAAGCCGGGAACGGCGGGGTGAAATTCGTGCCGCTGCCGTTGTCCGCCGGGGCGCCGTAGGGGGTCCACGTCGGGTTGCCTTGGGTGTTCGGGTTGCCGTCGAGATCGCCGGCCCGAATGGCCGTGACGGGGCGGGCCAAATTGTAGTAAAACTTGGCTTCCCACGACGAGATGCCCGCGTCGCCTTGGGCGAGGTTGAGTAACGCTAAAAGTCGGGCGTTTTGCAGCAGGGTGTTGCCCCGCTCGGTGGCAATTTGGTGCACGATTTGGTTGTACAACCGGGGCGGACTGCACAACCCCGGTTGGCCGTCGTACCCCCAGAAGATGCCGATTTCAGTCTGTTCTTCCGTCCGCACCGTCGGCGTCTTAACGCCATCCCCGCCGTAGTCGTAGACCTCTTTGTAGGCCGCTGCGTATTCATCACTACCGGGACTTGGCGGTGCCGGTGGTCGGAACTGCGATCCGCTTGCCATCGTGAACGGCGTGACGCTTCCCCAGTTTGCCGTGAGCGGTTTTTGATTCGGGTGCAGTGGGTCCGATTGCCAGTCGGCGTCAATTATGCCGAACGTGTAATTGGAAGGATCGGCTGAATGGTCGGTCGCCCGCCACGCGATCATTTGGGCCGCGATCTGGGCACCCACTGACTTCCCATTCAGCGCGGCTTGGGCAGGGATTGCGGCCAAGTCTGTAGCGAGGTCCGTGTCGAAAATGGTCTTGTGGCTGGGGTAAAGCCACGTCAGTGTGTCGTGCGCGGCTTGGGCCACCGCCGCATCAATCGAAGCATCCGGCGTCGCGGTAGCCGTGAACTTGTACGGCTGGAAAGCATGGTTGATCGACACAACCGCGTCGTAGACTGCGGCCTGAACAATGCCCAATGCCCGTGCCGCCCGTGTCGGCCCGAATTGTTCTTTGGGGCTGGTCAACGCATGGTCATCCCGAACGACATCCATCGCAACGGAATGCCACCGCATGACCATGTCTTCGGTCCCGGTCGAAGGAACGCAGCGGTCTTCGAGTTGTTGCGCGTTGAGGTGTGTCCGAGCAGCTACAGCAACCCTGCTACCGTGTCCTTGACGACAGGTCACAGTCAATCGTTCACTGAGCCAATTACGCCAGGTCGGGTTCATGGATAGCTCCTACACAACTTGGGTGACTCTCCGGAGAATTTATGAAGTGTAATACCATTTAGTGGGCTGTTACACGCGAATCTTGATATTCGCTTTGTGTTGAGGTGTGTGGCAAAAGAATCTGGTGACTTCATGAGTTGCGGTCGAGAGGCTTGGCGACGTGGGTACCGACGCTCGATTTTTGACAGGATTCACAGGATTTATGATGATTCAAATCTGATCTCTAATCCTGTTAAATCCTGTGAATCCTGTCAAAAACTCTTGCCGGATCAGTCTGACAGTTGATCTGCCAGACCCCTATTTCTTCGGGTTGATGTTTCGCAATGAGTTCACGGCGGCGCGGTTGAGTTTGCTTTTCTTGTCTTCGTCTTTGACGACTTTGCGTAAATCCGGGGTGGCATCCTTGGCGTTTGGTCCCATGTAACCGAGTCCCATGATGGCAGCCTCTTTCACCGCTTCGTCTTTGTCTTCCTTCATCATCTTGAGAAACAGCGGTACGACATCTTTGGGATCCGGGTCGATCATGCCCACGGCTTTCGCGGCGGCGGCGCGAATGGTGGCGTCTTTGTCTTCCAACGCTTTCATCATGTACGGCTCGGCGTCCTTGATGAACGGCTTCATGATTTGGCCCAACTTGGCAAGTTCGCCGAGGGCGTTCACTTTCACCTTGGCGTCTTTGTTCGTCTTTAGGTCGTTGGTGTACTTCTCCGCGTCCTCTTTCTTGCCGGCGATGGCGATTTCATCCCAACCCGTCAAAACAACGAGGCCGAAAGCCAAGCAAAAAGCAGCGAACAGTTTACAGGTGTGACGAAGCGACATGAGATTTCCTCAAATGGTGGTGGTGAAAGTGTAGCACGAGTTACACAATTAGACACCACCCGCCGATTCGAGTTCCGGAATGTGACGGCGAGCCATGACTTGAAAACCGTTTATCGGTCGGCGTTGACCACCTTGTGAACGATCACGACGTAGAATACACATCGCATTTTGTCACCAACTTTCGTACATCCCCCACGCAAAAAAAGTGTGTTGCTGATAGGTAACGTTTCCGTTGTACTGATCGCGGTCGTGTTTTGCACGCCGGGCAGTGTTTGCTTCGCCTGCTCCGCCTCAAACCGCAGCAAATGACTGGCACCGTCCGGCATGATCCGTGGCGTAATCCTGACAACGTGGGCCGAATCACCGTCACTCGCCTGGAAGAACCCTTGCTGATTCTCGGTTAGGAGAAGTTGCGGGCGAGACACGATGTCAACTTCTTTGCCGTGGCGGGAATGAATTGACGCGGCGAGCATTTTTGCCTCACGCGGGGTGAGTACCCAACGTTGACCGTCCCCAAGTCCAACGTCGTCGGCAAAATTGGCGGGAGCTTCAAATATTGTCATGTGAACCATCACCAGCGGCGGTGTGACATCCAATGTAGCAATCATTGCGACAATATGCTTTACGTCCGCAGGATCGCCGGAAAGGAGCATCATGTTCGACCGATTCTCGACGGAGATACAGAAGTCCTTATTCATCCGCGTGCAATAGTCTCGCACGGCGCCTGCTGCGTCTTCCGCCGCAATGTTTCTGAACTTGTAACCCTTCTGCAGTTGTTGCTGACCTGTCGCAGCCAAGGCACGAAACTCCACCGTTTGCCGCCCGATACGATAGGTCTCCAACGATTTGACAACGTCATCGGCACCTTTAACCTTCACTGGAAGCGCTGTTGCAGGCTGGAACTTCTGCCCGTTCGCAACGGTACTCAGCCCCAGCGCGATCATCATGACGACAGGTTGGAACATCATCTCGGACTCCTCTGCAGTGTGAAACCGCCTACCTGATACCACGTGAACGATTATTTGCAACCGGAGTCTATTTGCTTCCGTTGCCCGCTTCCATCGTTGCGCCGTAAGATGCCAGCACCTACGGGAGATGTGTATGGGGCTGCTTGAATCGTTTCCGGACATCACGAAGCGGCGGGAACCGCTGGCGCCGTACACCCATCTGCGCATCGGCGGGCCGGCGGAGTTTTTCGTTCAACCGCGGACATTGGAAGAACTGAAAGGCGTGTTGGCGTTTTGCACGACCAACAAGGTTCCGTTGCGGATGCTGGGCGGCGGGTTCAACTTGTTGATCCGCGATGACCCGATTCCCGGCGCCGTCATGCGGTTGACGGGACCGGCGTTCGAGTGGATTGAAAGTAACGGCAAAACCCTTCGTGCGGCGGGCGGGACGCAACTGATTGACCTCATCGCTAAATCCGTTCAAGCGGGCTTCAGTGGGCTGGAAACGCTCATCGGTATTCGCGGCACTGTGGGCGGCAGTGTGCGTTGCAACGTCGGGGATCGGTCTGGTGAAATCGGCTCGTCGGTGCGGCGTGTTGCGGTGTTAACGGACGCCGGAGTGGAGCAAGTTCGGACCCGCGAGGAACTGACGTTCGGCGACCACAGCAGTGATCTCGATGAACCCGTGATTATTTGGGTCGAATTCGAACTGGACAAAGATTCCACCGAAGCGGTCTTGAAGCGGATGCGGCGGACGTGGGTTTTGCGCAAGGGTGCCGAGCCGCTCTCGTTCCAATCGGCGGTACGAATGTTCCGCAACCCGGCGGGCAGTTCGGCGGCCAACTTGATCGACCATGCCGGGCTAGCCAAAACGAAAGTCGGCAACGCCGAAGTCAGCGACCGCAACGGCAACTACGCCATCGCCCACCCCGGCACCACCGCGAAAGACCTGATTCGACTGCTGGACGTTGTGCGGACCCGAGTGAAAGAAAACTCGGGCATCACGTTGCAACAAGAACTGAACGTGTGGTGATTGGAAAGAAGAATTTACCACAGAGGGCACGGAGTGCCACGGAGAAAGAGAAAGAATTAGAATTGGATTTCTCTCCGCGGCTCTCCGTGCCCTCTGTGGTGAAAATTGGAAGACACTGACCCGAATGGCCACGAAACGCAGAAAACCGAAGCGGGGAACGAAGTCTGGCTACTCGTCGGATCGGTGGGCGTTCCTCGAGGTGCTGTTCAAAGGGCTGTTGGCGCTCAGCGTCGTGTTGGGCGTGATGGTTGTCATCGTCTGGATTGGCGGGCGAGCGGGCCAGCAAGTCACACCGCAGAACCGCTATGCCGTTCGCTTCACGGACATCGCAACCGATGTGCCGGGTGGCACGGATAAGCTCACATTCCTCACCGAAGTTCGCTTCCTCGACCATTGGCCGGAAACAGTCCAAGTCGTGGAGCCGACGTTGAAGGACCGCTTGGCGGCCACGTTTGCAAAACACCCGTGGGTGTCCGAAGTGACCGCCGTGACAATCGGGGCCGATGCCTCGATCCATGTCGCGCTGAAATTTCGCGTGCCAGTGTTGCAGATCAACGTAAAGGGCGAAGTCGAACCCCGGACAGTCGATCGACACGCCGTGATCTTGCCGCCTGCGCAACATTCAGCGACCTTGCCAATACTCGTCAATCCTCAATTTGCGTCGAAACTGCAAGCCGGTCTGATCTGGCCAGACGACACCGTCAAACGCGCCGCCGATTTGGCCTACACCTACAAGCCGAAGCGGATTGAGAAGACCGACAAGGGTTGGCGGCTTACCCAGGCGGATGACAAAGTGCTGATCGTCGGTTGGTGAGTTCGTCCAAAAAAAATTGCGACCACGTTTCAAACTGCGCGTGTTCACTTTGCAATTGCGTAACTGACGACCAACCCGCCCCCGCCAAGGCTGCTTCACGCGGCGTGGCGAGCGGTGCGGTCAACTCGAACAGATGAATCACCCCCAGGTGAACGCTGCCCACCAACGTGCGGTCGTCGTTGATGAACCCGATCAAGCGTTCGGTGTATTCGCAATCAATTGCCACTTCTTCCACGACTTCCCGCATCATGCCGGTCCGGTACGGATCGGCCCCACCTACTGCATCTTCTTCCGAAATGTGCCCACCAATACCAATGGACCGCAACGCCTGCAACCGCTTCTCCGTCCCCGCCACCCCGCGTTGGTAGTGGAACAGTTGGTCCCCCGATTTCAACACCACGTAGGGGATCAACTGCTTAAATTCCGGATCCGTTTCAACTTCCGAACGTGGCCGAAACGAATACTGCGTCGCGTCCAACAACCGCGACCGATACCCGTCCTCCGCCAATCGTAATCCGTGAAACACCCCCACCGCACGAAAGTGCGGCGTCGGAACGCACAACACCCGTTCATCGACTTTCATACCCGGTGATCCGTCCAACATGTGGGATTCCATATCTCGACAACCCGTTCACTGGGCTTCTTTCCGCATACACGGCGCAAGCGAACATGATGGTAATCGAAAGGATCAGGAAAACCGTTAGGAACTGGACAAACAATGCTCCGATTCGACGCTTGACAGGAGCGTACCGACTGAGACCGACGGCAGCAATCACACACACAATTGAAACGGGTAGCAAAACCGTCAAATCGTTCAAAAACATCTTTGAGACCTTAATGACCGGCCTCGTGACGTCCGAATACGCAAGACCGTATAAGCCGTACTGCTTCTCGACTGCTGGCATGATGAAGAAAATGGTGCTCCAAAATGAGCAGAGTAGTGGCAGGAGAACTGCTAACCAGATCACCGTTCCCGACGCTTTAGAACCTGAACTTGAAGACGATTCGTCGGGCATACATCACCTCATGATTCATGAACGCTTTTCCCCGCGCCGTCACACCAGAAACTTACTAATCGCGGACGCCACGAACGCAATTATCACCATGAACAGGGCGAGTCGCAAGGTGTCGGCGCTGGAGCGGCGGGCAAGCAGGCGATCAAGTTCGCGTTGGTCACTGTCTTCGACGGCGAGTTGTAGGGCGAGTTCGTAGCGGCCTTCGGGGTAGTCGCGGGCTTGGTCGGCGGTGAGGTATCCCATCGGCCATTGGGTCGGCGGTTCCGGCATGGCAAGCACATGAAACCCGAGTTCATCGCTGAACGCAAAGGTCGCCGGCCACAGTTCGCACCGGGTGCGGTCGGGGAGCAATTGCCAGAGGTCGCGGATCGGTTTTCCCATTGGTTCACCAGACTGAAACAACAACCGGCTGCCGTCAATCAACGCTTGCACCCCGCCCAAGAGAAGGGGCATGTCACCACTTTTCATGATCGCCTGCACGTCCGCGACTTGGCGTTTCGGCAACAGTTCCTCCGGCCATTCCAGCGACGCCAGGTCGCCGCGTGCAGCCCAGTTGGGCGGGTAACGGTCTGCAACGGCGAACGGGTCGCCGAGCGCCTCGTACACCTTGCGGTGAAGTATTAGAACGCGAAAACTGAGTTCGGTATCACCCTGCTCCGCAACTTGGACCACGGCAACGTGCGGTCGTAAAAGCGGGTGCGCGAACAGCGCATCCTGGCAACGGACACCCGGTGAACGGTGGCCGAAGCGTTCACACATCTGCGTCGCGGCGACATCCCATTCGGGTAGGAAGTTGGCGGATCGCGCGATGATGCTCGGCCCCGTCGGGCCGGAGTGTATCAGTGCTTGGGCAATCGCAAGATCCGGTCGCATCGGGTGCCAATTAGAGGTGAGTACGATTTGTTACTGAGCGGAGGACGTTAGTCCTCCGAGCGAACGCAACCTCGGAGGACTAACGTCCTCCGCTCAGGTCAAGCACGTTCAAACTCAAAACAATAATCGCCACAAGTCGAGGCCGATGACGAACAGCATCAAGCACAAGACCATTGCCAAGCCGATGTACGTCAACACCACTTGTACGGAGACGGGGGCCGGTTTACCC
>JAYSXU010000678.1:0-9766 GCA_043716965.1 Fimbriiglobus sp. | reverse complement strand
CGTTGACACAGTCGATGGCCGCGTGCTTGTCCGGGGCCAACACGAACGCACCGTACCGCTCCAGGCAATCGCGGGCCATGTCGCCCCGAGTCAGCTTGGCTAGCCGTTTTTCCAGTGCGTCTTTCACTTCTTCGATCAGCGGCTCATACCACGTCAGCAACACCGCGACACCGGGGGAATGCTCCGCTTGGGCGATCAAGTCGAGGGCGACGTAGTGCGGGTGGGCGGAATCGTCCGCGACGACCACGATTTCACTTGGTCCGGCGAGGCAATCGATAGCAACCGTGCCGAAGACGAACTTCTTGGCAAGTGCTACGAACTGGTTGCCGGGGCCGACGATCATGTCAACCGGCGGCACGCCGTTAACACCGTATGCCAACGCCGCGATCGCCTGGGCGCCGCCCATGCGGTACACCTCGGTGATGCCGAGTTCGTGGCACGTGGCCAGCATGTCAAGGTTGTATGCCCCCGTGTCCGTCGGCGGCATCGCAACGACGATGTCCTTCACACCAGCCGCGCGGGCGGGAACGACGGTCATCAACAACGTCGAAGGGTAAGCCGCCGCGCCGCCTGGGCAGTACACCCCGACACGGCTGTACGGACGGTACCGCTGGTGCAGTTCGTAGGCACCCGAGATTCGCAACTCGGCGTCGCGGTGCATCAGGCCCGATTGGAACGAGTCCACGTTGTATCGAATGCGGCGAATCGTATCGAGAAACTCGGGGTCGGCCTTGGAGTGGGCGTCGGCGAGTTCGCTCTCTTTGACGCGGAGCATGTCCGGCTTCATCTTGACTTTGTCGAACTGTTCCGTGTAGTGAATAAGGGATTCCAGGCCCTTGTCGCGGATGTCGGTGCAAATGCGTTCCACGGCCCGGACCGGGGTCAGATGTTCCCCGAACACGGCGATCGTCAGCTTTTTCGCTTGCGGTGTCACGCTGTCCGCGTCGATGCGGAACTGGTCACGAAGTTTTGCGATTTGAGTGGCGGCGTTATTGGCCGCTAAGTCGATCCGCCGCACCTTCAAGGCTGCCATTGAGAGACCTCAGCGGCAGTAAGACCTGCCGAGAATTCCGATCGGGAGACAATGTCCGCAGTGCATTACTACACTTGCGGTAGGACAGTGTTCGAGGATTCACGCGAAAACGCAAACAATCCGAGATAAGCTCATTTTATGAATCCGTAAACGTCTGTTCAAGCGACCACGCCCAATCTGGGCACATGGCGTCGCCGTAAAGTCTGTGGAATAGTCGGGTTACAAGAGTTGTGCCAATTCGGCGAACAAAATCTTTCTTAGCATCGCCTTTGTGTCTGTAGAAATCTGACACCCAAAGCCCAGGAACGATCGTCCCTGGGCTTTCCGGTGGAACCTGATCGCAAGATTTCTTCCCGCATTCACATTAATCACTTGCATTGGGTGGTGTCCCCGCTTCTACTAAGCGTCCAGTCGTGTCGTCCGGAGAGTCTGGACAGTATTTTGTTGCCCGCACATCTGTTGGAGGCGGGGTTATGCCAGTAGTTGCGGAATTCTTTGAACTCACGTCGCGGAATTGGCGGGCGAGGCTGGCCATCAGCGTCGATGTCATGCGCGAGTTGAGCCGGTACTCCGATCCGGACGAGATGTACCACATCTTCGCCCGACGGATGAACCAATTGTACCCGACGACGCGCCAGCTTTCGATCTCCCGGCGGGGGTTGGAATCGCCGTCGTTCCGGGTGACGCGGTACAACTTGTGGAAGGACCAGGTCAACCCGTACAAGGAACTCCACCGCCTCCCCGTGTTTGAAGGGGGACTTCTGGCGAAACTACTTTATTGCGACGAGCCGCGGGTGATCGACGAGATTGATCTTTCGCCCGACGACCCCGCCAACGAGTTCTTGGACGGGCAACAGTCGCTGCTAGCGATCCCGTTGTACGAAAACGGGATCGCCGTCAACACGCTCATCGTCACGCGGGACGAATCGCACGCATTCCCGTGGGAACAGGTGCCGGAACTCATTTGGATGACCAACCTGTTCGCACGGGCCATGCAAACGCTTGTGCTTTCGGACCAGTTGAAAGAAGCCTACCAAAACGCGGACTACGAGTTGCGGGTGATTGCGGACTTGCAGCACAGCTTATTGCCCGCCGAAGTGCCGCTAATCGCCGGGTTGGACATGGCCGTCCACTACCGAACGGCGAACCGAGCAGGCGGGGATTACTACGATTTCTTTTCGCTCCCCGACAACAAACTCGGCGTGCTCATCGCGGACGTGAGCGGGCACGGTTCCCCGGCGGCGGTGCTGATGGCGATCACCCACAGTCTGGCCCACTCGTACCCGGAACCGCCGACGAACCCCGGCCAGTTTCTCGGGTACCTGAATACCAGCTTAGCCCGGCGGTACGTCGGCACGACGGGTCACTTCGTGACCGCTTTTTATGCGGTCTTTGATGTTAAGAATCGAGAGATGACCTACGCCAACGCCGGCCACTTGGCCCCCCGATTGGCCGTCTCAGAAGTTGAAGGATGGCGACCGCTATCGAGCCATCAACGGCTGCCACTGGGTGTCAACGCGCGGCAGTCGGTGTACCCCGAACACGTCGTGGCCTTCGGCCCCGGTGACAAAGTGGCTCTCTTTACCGACGGCATCGTTGAGGTCGTTGACCAAGACGATGAACCGTTCGGGTTCGAGCGGTTGGATCGCAGTTGGAACCCACCCGCCGCGACCGCCGAACAAATCATCGACCGCGTCTTGGGCGAAGTGGACCGCTTCACCAACGGCGTTCCCCTCGTGGATGACCGCACACTCGTTGTGATCGGGCATGTGTAAGGAGTCGGGAGCGAACTCTTCAGTTGCTTGAAACATCCTATTTATTGGTGGATTTGATCCAGAGCCAAAGTCAATCTTGGCTGTGTGCCCTGGAGGGGTACCGGGCTGTAGCCACGAGTGGAGCGAAGCGCGACCCGTGGCTTGCGACACCCCATTGTCAATCGCCCTGGAGGGGCGACGGAACCTCCTCTGCCCCTATCAGGGCAGTTGAGAATTCAGAAATTCGGTTCTACGGGTTGCGCGGAGCGCTCCACCAGTGGCTACATTCCTTGACCCTATCGGGGTCATCAAACCTGAAATCGTTTCCCGACACCGTTGGTGAAGCTCAACACCCTCTGGCAGATTTGTGATTGTGCCGATGGTATGAATTCTCCGTGAAGTGCGGGTGCGACACCACCCCGCATCCTTGACACATCGGGGGCGTCGGCTTACAAAGGTCTGTTCAAAGGCTAACTGTTTCCCCACCTGGCTCGTGTTGGGTGCCGTTGTTCGTTGCTTGCGGACACGCCACTTTCACGAGATGTTACGGTCCGACTTGCCCCGGACCGGACCCCCGATGTCCCTCACGACCGGCTGCACTATGAACCCCGTCGATCCGATGCCAACGCCAGAATCCACACCCGTCACTCTGGCTGAAGTGGGGCCTGAAACACCGACGCATCCGCACGCCGAAACTCCACCGCCCTTACCTGCCGAACACGTTGCAGCCCATGCAATCGTTGCGAGCGCCGAGGCAGTAGGAGAAACGGTGGCCGCTGCTGTTCCGGATGTGTTGCCGCCTGCACCGCCGCCGGTCGTGCCCGCGTTGCCGCCACAGCCGGTGCCGCAAGTGCCTGCCGCGCCGTTGTCGCAAGACTTGTCGCGCATCGCACAAGATTTGCAGATTCGCAAAGCGCAGGTCGAAGCGGTCATTCAACTGCTGGACGATGCCAACACGGTGCCGTTCATCACGCGGTACCGCAAGGAACGCACCGGCGGTTTGGACGAAGTGCAGATCCGGCGGATTCAAGATCGGGTCGCGTTCCTGCGCGACATTGCGAACAAGAAGCAGACGATCCTTCGCAGCATCGCCAACCAGGGCAAACTCAACGACGATTTGGTGCAAGCGATCCTGGCCGCCGAGCACATGAAGCGGCTCGACGACTTGTACCTACCGTACAAAGTGAAGAAACGCACGCTGGCGTCGGACGCCCGCGAGAAGGGTCTCGAACCCCTGGCGTTGGCCATCTGGACCCGCGACCCGGTTGCCGAGCCGCTCGACGAGGTACTGAAGGGCGTCGTCGATCCGTGGAAGCAACTTCACGACGTTAACGACGTGCTCACCGGGGTCAAGCACATCCTCGCCGAAGTCATCGCGGAAATGGCCGATGTGCGTGGACCGTTGCGGGCGTTCATGTGGGACACTGCCGAACTCGTCTCGAACAAAGCGGACAACGTTCCCGAAGGCAAGGGCCTCGAATACCGCGACTACTACAAGTTCAAAGAGCCGATCCGCATCATTCCGCCGCACCGGGTTCTTGCAGTCAATCGCGGGGAACGGGAGAACATCGTTCGCCTCAAGTTGGAATGGAACGCGGCAGAAGTAAAGGCCATTGCAATCAACCACCTTCCGCTTGCGGACCACCCGCACCGGGAGATGTTGTACCCGGTCGTCGAGGACGCCCTTGGTCGCCTCATGATGCCCAGTCTCGAACGGGAAATTCGCCGCGAACTGACCGAACACGCCCAAGACCACGCGGTCGATATTTTCTCGCGCAACCTGAGTAGTTTGTTGATGCGACCGCCGTTGGGCGGCAAGCGGGTACTCGCCATCGACCCCGGCATCCGCACGGGGTGCAAAGTCGCCGTGTTGGACGAAACCGGCACGATGATCGACGAATGCGTCATCTACCCGCACCCACCGCAAAAGAAAGTCGCCGAAGCGAAGAAGAAGCTTGAACAACTGATTCGCAAACACCAAACGTCGATCATCGCCATCGGCAACGGCACCGCCTGCCGGGAGACCGAACAGATCGTCAGCGACTTGATCGCAGAACTCGAAGAACGCCGGTTGAACCCGCCACCGGCGGCTTCACCGATTCCGCAGATCACGGCCACGACGCCGACGATCGAGACACCCAAGGCCGTCGAAGTTCCAGCCGCGACCCACACGGAAACGATGCCCGGCACGTCGGTGGAAATGTCTGCGGCAATTAGCACCATGATAAGTGGCGCTGCCGAAACCACGTTGGTGTTACCCGGACTGGCTGCCGGTGAGACGGCAATGGTGATGGCGTCGCCACTGACCGAAGGCACAACCGCCACTGCCACGGTCCCCACCGCGACCACACCCGCCGAACCCCCGGCCCCACCGATCAGCCTCGAAGGGTTGCCACCCGCGCCGGAAGACGTGGCCTACGTTATCGTCAACGAAGCCGGTGCGAGTGACTACTCCGCATCCCCGGTGGCCAAGGAAGAATTCCCGAACCTGGACGCCACGACCCGTGGCACGATTTCCATCGGGCGGCGGCTGCAAGACCCGCTGTCCGAGTTGGTCAAAGTCGATCCGCAACACGTCGGCGTGGGACTGTATCAACACGACGTTCGCGCGAAGTACTTGAAAGAGTCGGTCGAGAAGGTCATCGAGTCGTGCGTCAACAACGTCGGCGTCGATGTCAACACCGCGTCGGTCCCACTGTTGCGGCACGTGTCTGGGTTGAATCAACTCGTCGCCCGACAAGTCGTCGAACACCGGACTGCGAACGGCCCGTTTAAGACACGCGAGCAGTTGAAGAGCGTCGCCCAAATGGGCGACGTGCGGTTCACGCAGGCCGCGGGGTTCTTGAAAATCCGCGACGGCGATGACCCGCTTGACACCACGTGGGTTCACCCCGAAAGCTACGAACTGGCGCGGCAAATCCTGACGGAGCTCGGCTTCACGCCAGATGACCTGAAGGACCGGGCGAAGTTATCGCAGCTTCATGACAAGCTGAACGCCGTCCACCCTGACGAGATGGCGGCCAAGCTCAACGCGGGCATCCCGACCGTCCGGGATATTTACGATGCCATCGCCCGACCGGGCCGCGACCCCCGCGAAGACCGCCCGCAAGCGATCTTCCGCAAGGGCGTGCTGAAACTCGAAGACCTTGCCACCGGCATGGAGCTACGCGGCGAAGTGCTCAACGTCGTGGACTTCGGCGCCTTCGTGGACGTGGGCTTAAAAGATAGCGGTCTGGTTCACATTAGCCAGATGGCGAACCGTTACATCAAGTCGCCATATGACGTGATAGCGGTCGGTGACGTGGTCAGCGTGTGGGTGATGAACGTCGATACCGATCGCCGTCGGGTTTCGCTGACGATGATTTCCCCCGGCCAAGAACGCCGCCCACCCGAACGTGCCCCCCGTGGCGAACAACGGCCACCCCGCCAAGAACGCAGCGACCGCCCACCCCAAGCCCAAGGTGAGCGACAACCCCAGGGTGACCGACCCCAGGGTGACCGACCACAGGGTGACCGACCACAAGGTGATCGTCAACAGGGGGACCGGCCACCGCAAGGTGAACGGCCACCCCGCCAGGACAATCGCCCGCCACGCCAAGATCGTCCGCCGATGCCACAACAGGGCCAACCCCAATCGGCTCCGCCGATGCAGCAACAAGGTGACCGTCCACAGCCTCGGCCGTTCAGTGGCGGCGGTACGGGTGGTCGTCCCGGTGGCGGGCGTCCGCAACAACGTGGCCCCGGTTCGCCCGGCTGGCGAAGTGGCCCCGGACAAACGCAAGGCCCACCCCCACGACCCGGTCAGCAGCAACAACCCCCCGCACCGCAATTCAACGCGGACGGCACGCCGTTCGTCCCGGTTCCAGTTCCCGGCCAGCCAGTCGGTGGCAAGAAACCACCACGCCAAAAACCAACCACGAAGCTGAGCGACCAACAAAAAGCCGGCAAGGCCCCGGTCCACTCCTTCGCCCAACTAGCCGCCCTCATCCGCGCCAAGGCCGAACCCGAACCGGAAGCGAAACCCGCCGATGCTGCACCAGCGGAGCCGCCCAAGCTCACCGACGAGCCGAAACCTAAGTAGTGGTCGGAGGCTGCGTAATTAATAATGGCGGATGCTGAGTCAAAACTCCGCTCGACGAATAACCCGGCGCAATGCCCATTAGTGGGATAGGTCGCGCCAGAAACGAACCAGGGATTGGACGCAAAGTCCCATCCAGCAAGAACTTCGGTGGCACGTAACCACCGAGGTATGTAACCGTGATAGATTGCGCACGCGCAATCTAATTACAAGTTTGGCGGAGAAGATTCAGAATGGACATCCACGATTCTTCCCAAGCGACTCCGGGAGTCGTTTTTCAGGTCGTCAAATCTGTGTATGCCTTCAATAGGATGTCCCGCCCGTCAGAATTCACCCCGTGACGCGCCCGCGTCGTATGAAGGAAACCGGCCATGATGCGCCCGTCGATGATCCTGATGGCCAGCCTAGAGCTCGCCGCCGCTCCGATGGCGGCCCAGTCCTAGACCGTGCCATTCCGCGTGGCCCTCTCCGGCACCGCCGCCCCGGCCGGCGGGAACTACACCAACTTCAACCCCCCGCGCTCAACGCCTCTGGACAGGTAGTGTTCAACGCTATCACGAGCGTCTCCGGCGACGCCATCTTCGCCGGCACGCCCGGCTCGCCGCTGACCACGGTCGCCCTGCAGGGCAACGCCGCCCCGGCCGGCGGCAACTACACCGCGTTCGGCGCCGCTCCCGTGCTCAACGCCTCCGGGCGGGTGGCGTTCAACGCTACCACAAGCGTCTCCGGCCAGGGCATCTTCGCCGGCACGCCCGGCTCGCCGCCAGCCACAGCCGCCCTGCAGGGTACCGCTGCCCCGAACTGCGGCGGCGCTACCTTCAACGGCACCTTCGGCAACCCCATTCTCAACGCCTCTGGGCAGGTGGCGTTTTTAGGCACGCTGATCACCGGGTCTGGCTCGCCTGCGGTAACAGCCGCCACGAACCAGGGGCTTTTCGCTGGCGCGCCGGGCAGCGCCGTCCTCGTCGTCCGCAAGGGGGACGTGGTCGATGTTGACCCTACCGTGGGCGTCGACAACCGCACCGTCAGCACCATCAGCTTCACCGCAGTCTCGGCGGCGAGGACGGCCGGGGCCTGACCTTCAACGACTCCGGCCTGATCGTTTACCGGCTGAGTTTCACTGACGGCAGCGCGGGCATCTTCACGTCCCAAATCGCCCCGGTGCCGGAACCGACCAGCGTGCTGCTGGCGGCGGGGCTGCTGGTCGGTGCCGGCCGGGCCTGCCGTGGGCGCCGGGGCATAATTCGTTTCTGGTACTCATAGCTCACCCGTGCCCCGCCGCTGTTAAGCTGGGTCGTTCGGCGGCAAGAGGAGTATTCCAAGATGTGGGTCAAATCGACGCCGATGTACTGTGCCGGGTTTCTCACCGGGGCCGGCTTCACCTTGTTCCTGCTATTCCTGGTTGCTCAGGGCGTCCCGGTTAGCGTGGAAGGCTACCTCCGCCCGGCACTCGGAGCGCTCGGCCTGGCGCTCGTCGTCGCGGGTGGCCTGATCAACATCCGGTTGCGGTCCAAGCCGGTCGTGCAAAACGCCGCCCCAGGAGCTGCAAGCTGACATCGTAATTTTGATGATGTCAGCTTGCAGCTCCTGGCACTGTGGGGATGGGGCACCCAGCGACTATGAACTAGGCTGCGGCCGACACCGCTTCAAAGGTTTTTTTCCAGTGGTATTGTCGCTCCGAGGCGGTGCGACGGAGCTTGGTCGTTCGGACTTGGGAGCATGATTATGGGGAATAGTGAGCGATCCGGTTCGCCCGGCCGCAGCAACTGGCCGGTCAGAATCGCCGGTGGGGTCGGGGGCGCGGCTGGCGCGGCCGGTGCCCTGCTTTGGCAACCCGACCTGGGCGGGTTCTGGCCGGGGTTGGCCGCGTTTACCATTGTGATTGGCGTCGGGATCGTGCTCGAACAGCTTGCCGGCCGGCTGCTGTTCCGCCCGTCGTCCGGCAGCCCGTCGTACTATCCACCCCATGCCTGACTCGGCCTTGGCCGCCGACTAAGCAGCCCTGCGGTTGGCCGGACGGAAACGAAGCGTTGCAGGGCCGGGCCAAACCTGACGCTGCAGCAGACCGGGGGCATGTAGGCTTTCTGAAGTTCGTTGCTCACTCTGCCCCGCCGCTGCTGAGCGGGGTCGTTCGGCGGCGGAGGGCGTGGGTGTGCAAACAGTCCGTGACTGCTGGATCGACCCGGAGCGGTTGGCCCCCCTTGCCGAGGCGTTGAACCCGTACCGCCCGCCGGGCCGGGATGACCCCGATTGGCCACACAGCACCTTGTCCGTCCGAACCGTCGCCTACTCGTGCGGGGCCTTGCGCCGGGCCGGCGACCCGGTAACCCACCACCACGACCCGGCGGAACTGGTGCTTTGCGCCCGACTCGCCGCCGACGCGGCCGGAACGATGGAGGGTACGGAGATCGGCATGGGTAACGAGGGGTACGGCGTCTTCCTCCCGTTCTTCGTCGCGGCGAACGCGGACGCGCCGCTCGGCCCCGAACTGAACGCGGACCTGATCCGCCGGGCGTTCGGCGGCACCATCTACCCGCCGGCCCAGGTGGTCGTGGAGCCGCTCGAGGAGCGGGGCCGGTGGTGGCAATCGGTCCACGACGACTACTTCGCCGAAGAGGATGACACCGATTACGGCGACCTGCCCAGGCCCGATCCGCTGTTGGGCTGGCGACGCATGATACAGTGGTTCAAAACGGGTAGCGGGCTGCGGCAGTGCTCGTTCGTCATGATCGGCGAGACGCCTCTGGACCCGCGGCACGTGAACGCCGGGTGCATCCACCCGCGGCTGGCAGTCGGGTTGACGGCGGCCGGGAGTTTGGTGGGCATCTGCGGGTGCGTCACCCACACCTAGCCCACACGCCGCAACTGGTTGACGGCCATTTCGGCTGAGTCGCGGATGTG
>JAYSXU010000677.1:0-3254 GCA_043716965.1 Fimbriiglobus sp. | reverse complement strand
CAGGATTTTCGAGCATGTCGTCTGTAGTCCAAAGTCGATTTCGACATGTTTCCTCCCGGTTTGAGTTGTCGCTAAAATACGCCTGTCAATTTTGAATTGAACGGCGATTCAAGCGTGTGAAAAAAAACGTCACACGTTGTGACTTCTTCTGGCATTGACGCTAAGACACGATAACTATTACCGACGTTTCCAGGCATGGCATGTCAGTTGCGAAGTTTTTACCAAGATTTGTTTCTGTGTTTGCGATCATCCGGGCAATCAGGCGTGAATCCGGTGAACCGCTACACATCGTCCGGTTCGTCGGAATACGAAAAAAGGCCGGTCACCCAAAGGAGTGGGTGACCGGCCGGGTACGGTTTTGACTGGAACGCGAGGTTAGCAGTTACTTGTGCTCGTCGTGGCAGGACTTGCAAGACTTGCCAATTTTATCCAGGGCTTCGTTCGCTGCCTTTTGATCCTTCTTCTCGACGCCCTTGGCCACGGCTGCGGTGGACTTTTTGTATTCGGCGGTCAATTCTTTCCACGATGCGGCTTCGCCCTTTTCGGGCTTGTTCTTGCCGAGTGCGACGCCGAGATCCTTGAACTTTTCGGCGTCCTTGGCGATGTCGTCCCACTTCTCTTCTTTGACGCCGGCTTTGAGCTTGGCGATCAAGGACTTTTTGCCCTTGTGGGCTTCGGCCATGATTTCTTTGACGGTCGGTACTTCTTTCTTGTCCTGGGCGACGATCGCCCCGACCGAAACGACCACGCCGAACGCCGCAATCATTGCAGCTAACGCAACCTGACCAATCTTGCGAACCATATCCCACTGCTCCGTGTAAAAATGACAGTCGAACCCGTCCGGGAAACCAATGTCCCGGCACCGTCGCAGAAATATAACGCCGCGTGCAGTTCTGCGAAACCAAAATCTCCCCGAAAAGTCGAAACGGGTTTGGTGGGTTTAACCAGAGCCTCTGGAGTGCGAACACGAATTTTTCACCACAGAGGGCACGGAGAGCCACAGAGATGAAAGAAATCGTATTGGTTTGCTCTGTGGCTCTCCTTGCCCTCTGTGGTGAAAACGCTTTTTTGAAGCCCGGAGAATTTAGTTGCACCCTATTGGCTAGTTCGTTGTTAACCCGAGCGAGCGGATCGGGTAGGATAGCGTAGATTGACTTGATCCCTTATCGTGCGAGGACGCTGAATGAACCGGCCCGCTCTCTCTCATCGTTTGACTTTGGCGTCGTGCGTGGCACTCGCCGGACTGTTCACCGTGTTGGTTTCCTTGGGGTGCGAAGCGACCGCGAAGCCGACCGGGTTAAAACTGAACCTGGAAGCCCAAGAAAAGGGGGGTGATGTGTTGGAAAACGCGCCCGACTTGACCGGCGGTGTGGCGTGGCTCAACACCGCCGGCCCGCTGACACTGAAGGACGTGAAGGGCAAAATCGTCCTGCTGGATTTTTGGACGTTGTGCTGCATCAACTGCATTCACATCATGCCCGACTTGGCGAAGTTGGAGAAGAAGTACCCGAATGAACTCGTGGTCATTGGCGTTCACTCGCCGAAGTTCGACAACGAAAAAGACACCAAGAGCATCAAGAAAGCGGTGCTGCGGTACGAAATCGCCCACCCGGTTGTGAACGACGCCGAGCGTAAAATCTGGGACCGCTTCGGGGTGAACTCGTGGCCGACGATGGCCGTGATCGACCCCGAAGGCAAGATGGTCGGGATGCTGTCCGGCGAAGGGAACTACGACATCCTCGACCGGGCGATTGCGAAGATGATCGACGTCCACAAGAAGAAAAAGACCCTCAACGAAACGCCGCTGCGGTTCGACCTCGTCCGGTTCCGCGAGAAGAGCGACACCCCGCTGTTCTTCCCCGGCAAGATCCTTGCGGACGCTGCGAGCAACCGATTGTTCATCGCGGACAGTACCCATCACCGCGTGATTGTGACGGACTTGAACGGCAAGCAACTCGCTGTGGCCGGCACCGGGACACCGGGCCGCAAAGACGGGAAGTTCACGGAAGCCCAGTTCGACGACCCGCAAGGGTTGGCACTCGACGGCGACACGCTTTACGTGGCCGATCGCAAGAACCACAGCATTCGTGCGTTGAACTTGAAGGCCGAAACCGTCACGATCGCAGCGGGCGTCGGGGTGCAAGTGCAAGACACCCGAATGCTGAGCGAACTCGCCCCCGCCAAGACGACCGGGTTAAACAGCCCGTGGGATTTGCTCATCGTCGGTCGGCGAATGTTCATTGCGATGGCCGGGCACCATCAAATTTGGGTGATGGACCTCGATAACAAAGTGATCGGCCCCTACGCCGGAGATGGCCGCGAGAACATCAAGGACGGCCCGCTGTTCGCGGCCCGCTTCGCCCAACCGTCCGGCTTAGCCACCGACGGCACCTCCCTGTATGTGGCGGACAGCGAAGTTAGCGCCATTCGTAAGTTGCCTCTCAACGGCGAAGGCCGCGTCGAAACCCTCGTCGGCGAAGGGCTGTTCGAGTTCGGCGACCAGGACGGCGTTGGCAAACAGGTGCGGTTGCAACACGCCCTGGCTGTCGGGTTTTACAACGGCAAGGTGGTCGTGGCTGATACCTATAACAGCAAAATCAAGCTACTCGACCCGAAGACCAGAGAGTGCAAAACCCTGCTGGGCGATGCCAAAAATCCACTGTTCGACGAACCCGCCGGGATCAGCGTGTCCGGCGGCAAGTTGTACGTCGCCGACACCAACGCCCACCGTATCCGGGTGGTCGATCTGGCCACCAACGCGGTCAATACACTGAAACTGGAGGGGGTGACCGCACCACCCGAACAAAAAGAGTGGCTGCCGCCGGAGCCTGTGAAAAAGTAAAGTCCCCCGAGAGCCACACGGACGATCGTCCGTGGGCTTTGTTCCCCTTAGAGCCTCCACCCATGCGCACATTATTTTTCTGTCTATGTCTCTGCATGACCCCAGTGCTTGTGGCCCAAGACCCCCTTTTGCCGCAGCCCAAGAAGAACGACTGGTACACCAAAGCCGTCAAGAAGTTTGAAGCCAGCGTCGAACCCGCCGAGGCCAAGCCGGGGCAAGTGGTCACGTTCAAGATCACGCTGCACTTGAACGACGGCTATACGACTTACCCCATCAAGCAAGTCGATAAACAAGCTGAAGGCATGGTGAACACGATCAAGCTCCCGGAACCCGGCACCGTGATCTTCGTCGGCGAGACGATCGACCCGCCCAAGTTCAGCAAGAAGGCGGAGCCGGACATTGGCATCAAGGA
>JAYSXU010000676.1:0-3255 GCA_043716965.1 Fimbriiglobus sp. | reverse complement strand
TCTCTGTGGCTCTCCGTGCCCTCTGTGGTGAAATCTTCTGGACTGCTACCACTTTTATACAAGCGAGTTCCGGTTCGTTCGGCGCCCCCTCCCAATGGTTCAGCGTCCACCGTATAACGCACCCTACCATAATCCACGAACCGTGCTTCGGAGCTTGTCATGAAGATCCACGAATATCAGGCCAAAGAACTTCTGGCTGCGGCTGGGGCGACGGTTCCGAAGCATATCGTTGTGACCACAGCCGAGGGTGCGGAGAAAGCGTTTGAGGATCTCGGCGGCACCGGGGCGATGATTAAAGCCCAAATTCATGCGGGCGGGCGGGGTGCGGGGCAATTGGCCGGGTACTCGGAAAAGCTGGGTGGCGTGAAGTTCGTCAACTCCAAGGAAAAGGCGAAGACCATCGCCCAGGCGATGTTGAGCCACTACCTCGTGACCAAGCAGACCGGCCCCGAGGGGCAAAAGGTCAACACGCTGATCGTGCAAGCCGACGCGAAACCGGCGAAGGAATACTACGTCAGCATGGTCCTCGACCGCGCGATCGGGTTGCCGGTGTTGATGGCCTCCGCCGAAGGCGGCATGGACATTGAAGAAGTCGCGGAGAAGCACCCCGAGAAAATCATCCGAATGGCCGTCACGCCGGAAACCGGACTGTTGCCGTTTCAAGCCCGCAACATGGCGTACCGACTCGGCTTCACGATCGACCAAGTGGACAAGGCCGCCGCGATCATGATGGCGCTGTCGAAAGTCTACTTCGCCAAGGACGCTAGCATCGTGGAAGTAAACCCGCTCGCCGTCACCGAAGCCGGGGACGTGGTCGTGTTGGACGCCAAGATGGACTTCGATGATAACGCCCTGTTTCGCCACAAAGACGTGAAATCGCTCCGCGATTTGGCCGAAGAAAACCCCGTCGAAATTCGCGCCAGCAAAGCCAACCTCAACTACATCCAACTCGACGGCACCATCGGCTGCCTCGTCAACGGCGCGGGGTTGGCGATGGCGACGATGGACATCATCAACTACCACGGCCAAGCGCACGGCATCCAACCGGCGAACTTCCTGGACGTGGGCGGCGGCGTGACGGCGGACGCGGCGATCGAGGCGTTCCGAATCATCCTGTCCGACCCGAAGGTGAAGGGCGTGTTGGTGAACATTTTCGGCGGCATTGCCAAGTGCGACTTGATCGCCGAAGCTCTGGTCAAAGCGGGCCGCGAGGTCGGGTTCACTGTGCCGGTGGTCGTCCGGCTCGAAGGCACCAACTCCGACAAAGCCCGCGAGATTCTGAATAGCGTCAAGGCCGAACTGCCAATGATCCGCTCCGCCGCCGGCCTCACCGAAGCCGCAAAAATGGTGGTTGAACTGGCGCGGTGAATTTTGTCAATCCTGGCGAACCGGCTGCGTAAGCTGCCGGGTGGTAACCTGCCTCGTGCTTAAGGCAACCCGCTGGGTAAAAACCAACCACTTGCTTATGGCGAACCACCCGGCAGCTTACGCAGCCGGTTCGCCGGGAAACTTCTTTACTCTGTGATTTCATGAGGGTCCGTAATGTTGCTGGCAAGGATTGTTCGCACGGGTCGGTTGGCAGGAGCTGCGGTTGTGATGCTCGGGTTGATCGTCGGTTGTGGTAGCCCCACGCCGGCGCCTGTGGTTAACAAAAGTGCCCCACTCCAGGTGCAACCCACCAAGTCGGAACCCGGCAAAGGCGGTGATCCGGGCGCAGCAACCAAGGCCGCAACGGACCTGCTTACCGCTGTGAAGGATGGCAAGGCGACGGCATCGCAATTGACGATCGAGTTCAAAAAGCTGATCGCCGCGCCAACGTCAGAGGCTGACAAAGCGGTAGGGTACTCGGACTGGGAAACGGGTCACTGGCTCAAGGACCAGGCCGCCAAGGTTGGCACTACGAACGTGACCGTCGGTGAAATCAACGCCGACACCGTGATCGTCACCGCTTCCCCACCGACCGTCACGCCACCCGTTGGCCGGACCGTGGCCCGCATGGCGAAAGTGGGTGCAACGTGGCAACTTGATTGGTTGCACGTCGCCCCGGCGGGTTCGACCGATCTTCCATTGACTGGGTCAAGTGCCGGTGTCGCCGGCAATCTGATTGCGACCGCGTTTTTGGATAACAGCATTCAGAAGCAATCGGGTGTACTCGCCAAATTGCTGACCCCGGCGCTGAAGAAACGCCTCGCCCCGCCGTTGGATAGCACCGACGAGAGCCTTGGGTACAACCGGGGCATCTTGTCGATCAAATTCACCAACTTCCGCGACACAGCGACGAGCTATACCGTGGTTGCCAACGCCAATAATACCAACGCGAACGACGCCACCTTCACCTACACAGGTGAATTGATCGCGCCGGGTGGAAACCGGAAGTTCACTCTCAAACTCACTCGGGGTTCACCGCCCGATTCTTGGTTGGTTGATGATTTCCAGCCGAATTGATGCCCGCGCTTAACACCTCTCGCGCACCCCCGCAGATTTGACTGCGGGCGGTTCTGGTTCTAGCAACTAGTAGAGTTTTTCCCGTTATGCGGGCGACTTTGCTTGTTGCTGGACTGGGACCAATGAAGGCCGTACTCGACCGGAATTTGCACGACACCCCGCCCCCCGGCTCCCCGCGCCGACGGCTGTGGTGCGCGCCGACCGTTTCCTCGCACAGCTTAATAGTGATGACGGCCACGCGGTTGTATCTTTGCCCGATCAACACGGCACCAACGCCGGGCGTGATCGAAGCGATCCGTCAAGGCGGCGAACCGGAAACCCTTCTCGGTGGAACAGCCATCGTCG
The DNA here is from genome assembly GCA_043716965.1 of Fimbriiglobus sp. Lineage (GTDB taxonomy): Bacteria > Planctomycetota > Planctomycetia > Gemmatales > Gemmataceae > Fimbriiglobus. The sequence continues at coordinate 465 of JAYSXU010000676.1, read as the reverse complement.
TTGATACCAGTGATGTTCGACGGGTATTGGCAGAACTGTTGACCGACACCCTCACGTTGGAAATCGGGACAAATCGGCAAACCGCACGACGAATCACGGTCACGTTCACCAGTGCCGAATCGGCGGACGAGCTATTTACCCAGTTGCTGAAACGCATCGGGGATTCGTGCCGGTTGGTCACGGACCAGGACGACCCCATAGCACTGGCTCGCCCCACGTTGGGCGTGATGGCCGGGATCGCGCTTTCAACAGCCACCTTGGCCATGACGATCAATGCGATTCACGACGTTGCGGAATCTACGCCGGGGATTGATATCCACGCACCTTGGTTTGCTGCGATCGCGTGGATGGACTGGCGGATCGTCTGTGCGTTCGGCGGTGTACTCCTGGCGGTCATTCAAGTCTGGCTGTACCGCCAGTTCACCAAGCCACCGCTGCGCCTGGAATTGATTCGTAACTGATTGG
>JAYSXU010000675.1:0-3257 GCA_043716965.1 Fimbriiglobus sp. | reverse complement strand
ACGTAATCAGCGCCACACCCGTGACGCCGTAGGTCTCGAAGCCGTCGGCACTCGGGCCGACGCTATCACCGGCGTTGTCGCCGGTGCAGTCGGCGATCACGCCGGGGTTGCGGGCGTCGTCTTCCTTGATTTTGAACACGATCTTCATCAAGTCCGCGCCGATGTCCGCGATCTTCGTGAAGATGCCCCCGGCCACCCGTAACGCGGCGGCGCCGAGCGATTCCCCGATGGCGAACCCGATGAAGCACGCCCCGGCGTAATCACCCGGAATGAACATCAGGATAATCAGCATCAGCAGCAGTTCGACCGAGATGAGCAGCATCCCGATGCTGATCCCGGCCTTCAGCGGAATGGCGTAACAGGGGAAGGCGTTGCCCGTGAGGGCGGCGAACGCGGTGCGGCTGTTCGCAAACGTGTTGACGCGAATGCCGAACCACGCCACGCCGTAACTGCCCAGAATTCCGACGACGCTGAACCCGAGGACGATCGCCACCTTCTCCGGGGTGAAGCCGTCCTTCGGCCCCTTCAAATACCCGAAGTAGAAGCCGATGACGCACGCGATGAACAGCCACAAGACCGCGAGGAATTTGCCCTGGGTGAACAGGTACGTCTTGCACGTCGCGTAAATTAGCTCGGAGACTTCCAACATCGAGTGGTGGACGGGCAGGTTCTTGAGTTGCGAGTACATCACGAGGCCGAAGATCAGCCCGAATACCGACACGACCAGTCCGCTGTACAGCAGGTCTTTGCCGCCAACAATACCGCCGATGAACGACGCGCTGTTCAAGTCGGGCAGCTTCAAATTCGCTTCGCCGCCCTCAACCGCCGGAGCCGGTGTCGCAAAGAAGGCCACTAACAACAGTGCCAGAAACGAACAAAGCAACGACGAACCCAGTCGTTGCCATAGTGAGGGTCGTGCGGCGTGCGGCACAGGGGCAATGCATAATTGCATGGAGCGGTCCTTCCGGCTGGGAGCTTTGGGAGAGTTATGAGGGAAGAGTACATACCCCAACCGACGATGGCAACGGGCTTGGCTGCCGTCACACCACACGCCACGTGGTGCCACCGGGGCGGTCTTCCAGGGTGACTTTCAGTTCCCCGAGGCGGGCGCGGATCAAATCCATTTGGTCGAAGATCGGTTTTTTGAGCGGATTGTCCTTCGCCGCCACCTTTGCTTCGGTGCGTAAGTTGTTGCGCACGTCAATGAGTAATTGCATCAACCCCGCTACGAGGGCATCGTCACCGCCGAGTTTTTGGGCCGGGGGTGGTTCCTTGAAAAGACCGAGAAGGGACGTGATCGTGCGGATGACTTGGGCTTGCTGCACCAACAAAGGAAGACGATTGACGCTGGCCTCTTTCGTGGATTCCATCCCGTCGGCAACGCGATTGGCGAAGCTTAGCAGGTCAAATAGCACGCCGACAGCGCCAGCCGTGTTGAAGTCGTCGTTCATGTACTCCAGGAAGTGGTTTTCCGGCGAACCGTCATCGCCCTTGGTCGGTGGCTTCGGGTTCAGTTCGTGGGGCGACAATGTCGGCAATGTATAAAAGCTGGTACCCGTCATCCGCTCATATCGTTCAAAGAAACGGTAGAAACCTTGCAGTGCAGTCTTAATCTCATCTAGCCGCTCTTCGCTATATTCTATTGGGCTGCGGTAATGTGAGCTTAGTAACAAGAACCGCACCGTTTCTGCGCTGTGGCGTTGTAACAAATCAGCAATGTTCACCACGTTGCCGACGGAACCAGCCATCTTGGCTGTGCCCATCTTCAACAGACCGTTGTGCATCCAGACGTGGGCGAACGGCTTGCCGGTGTCACTCTCGCTTTGCGCGAGTTCGTTTTCGTGGTGCGGGAACTCCAAATCGAGGCCGCCGCCGTGGATGTCGAGGGTGTCGCCCAACAGGGCTTGGCTCATCACGCTGCACTCGATGTGCCAACCGGGGCGGCCCGGCCCCCAGGGGCTGTCCCACTGCGGTTCGCCGGGTTTTGCGGCTTTCCACAGGGCGAAATCGCCGGGGTTCTTCTTCTTGCCGGTCACTTCAATGCGAGCGCCCGCTTCCAGTTGTTCCGGGTCGCGGTTGCACAGTTTGCCGTAGTCGTGATCCTTGGACACGTCAAAGTAAACATCGCCGCCGGCAGCGTAGGCGTAGCCTTTTTGAATCAGCCGGTCCATCATGGCGATCATGCCGGGGATGTGGTCCGTGGCTTTGGGGAACTGGTCGATCCCAATGACGTTCAACTTCTTCAAGCAATCCTGATAGTCGGCCGTCATTCTCGTTGCAAGTTCGGGCACCGTGGTATTCAGTTCCTTGGCCCGGACGATTAACTTATCATCCACGTCCGTAATGTTAACAACCCATGTGACCCTATACCCTAAATAGGTGAGATACCGTTTCACGGTATCAAAGATCACCGGGCCGACCATGTGGCCAATGTGTGAGGGCTTGTACACCGTCGGCCCGCAAACGTACAGGCTCACCGCGTCGCCGGGCTGCTTGTGAAACGGTTCCTTCTTGCGACTCAGCGTGCTGTACACCTGCAACATCTTCCGACACTCCCGCTAGGCTTGGTCTGGCTTCTGAATGAGCACGGTCACCTGACAACCGATGGCCTCGGCGCGGCCGATGTGGCCGACTTTCTCGCCCGTTTTGGCTTTCACGTTGATCGCACCGGTCGGCACGCCGCACAAGTCCGCGAGGTGATCCCTTATCTGGGTCTTCACCGGACCAAGCTTCGGCTCTTGAGCGAAGATGGTGACATCGGCATTAACAATCGTCCAGCCCAAGCGGTTCAGTTCGGCGAGTGCCGCATTCAGGAATAGCCGACTCTCGGCATCTTTCCACTGCGAATCGGTATCCGGGAACGCATCGCCAATATCCCCAAGTGCCAGTGCCCCGAGGATTGCATCCGTCAGGGCGTGTAGCACGACATCGGCATCGGAGTGACCGTGCAAGCCCCGCGTGTGGTGGATCGTCACGCCGCCGAGAATCAGCGGGCGACCTTCCACAAGCCGATGCGTGTCATGACCTGAACCAATACGGAACACGGCAACCTCTTGGCAACGAGTTGGCTCCCAGTCTTTCCGATTCTAAACACACGGAGCCGAATCGAACAACCTTGACAATCAATGGGGGTATTTTGGTACTCCTGGTTTTGTAGGTCGTGGTCGAGGCTTTGCGAGGCCCGACAGGAACCAGTGAACGTTGAAAATCCAGCAATTTGTCAGGTGGTTGTCGAATGTCGGGCCTCGTCGCAAAGC
>JAYSXU010000674.1:0-3258 GCA_043716965.1 Fimbriiglobus sp. | reverse complement strand
TTGCCAAGAACTTGTTGGCGGACGACGCCGACGTGTTCGTCTACGACCTACGGGAAGACGCCCGGCGGTTGCGGTTGATCCTGCCCGATGAGCAAGTTCGCAAGGTGCAATTCGTTCCCGGTGACGTAACCGATTTGCCCGCGTTGACAGCGGCGCTGAAGAAGCACGCGATCACCCACATCATCCACCTCGCGGGCTTGCAAGTGCCGACGTGCCGTACCGACCCAATGCTAGGGGCGAAGGTCAACGTCCTCGGCACCCTTGCGGTGTTTGAAGCGGTGAAGGCCCTCGGTGGCCAAGTGCAACGGATCGTGTACGCCAGCTCCGCCGCCGTGTTCGGCAGCCCGGACAAGTACCCCACCGGCGCGCAACCCGACGACGCGCCGCTCATCCCCAGCACGCAATACGGCGTCTTCAAGTGCTGCAACGAGGGCAACGCCCGCATCTACTTCCAGGACCACGGCATTTCGAGCGTCGGCTTACGACCGTGGACGGTGTACGGCGTGGGCCGCGATCTCGGCATGACCAGCGAACCGACGAAGGCGATCAAGGCATGTCTACTGGGTCGGGAATACAACATCAGCTTCGGCGGTTGGACTGATTTTCAGTACGTGGATGATGTGGCCAAAGCGTTCGTGTTGAGTGCGACCCGCCCATACAGCGGGTCGAAGAGTTATAACTTGCGGGGGGCCGTCATCACACTGGCAGATTTCCACAAAACATTAACAAAAGTGCTTCCGGATGCAGCCAAACTCGTCACAACGGGGACATCACAAATCGCCATCGCCTACGATCTTTCCGACGACGGCATCACGAAGGACTTGGGCGCGATGCCCAAGACCAGCCTCGAAGCCGGCATCCGCGAAACGGTCGAACTCTTCCGCAAACTGCAAGCCGAAAACCGCCTCGACACGTCCGACTTGGATGCCCCAAAGCCACCCGCCGCTGTGGTGCATGACGAGCCGTAAAACCAAAGTGTTAACCACGAATAGCACGAATAAAATCGCAATCAAGAATTGTGCGAAATGGCCACAGGGCAAGATCGACTCAACTGATTATTCTTCTGATTTCATTCGTCTGATTCGTGCTATTCGTGGTTGAAATTCTTCGTTAGAACTCCCACGTGCCGGTTTTGGGTTTCTTCTTTTTGCGTGGCTTGCCTGCGGTAGACGATTTTGGCTTCTTGGCCGGTTTTGTTATGGTCAGTGGTGTCTTGGGTTCTTCCATCCGGACTGGGTCCAGCGAATCAATCGGGGCTTCGTTCGCCAAGTCGGGTAGCACCATCGTGTCGCTCGGATCGCCGCTGGTTTTAGCGGGGAACTCGATGGCGGGTTCCTCGAACTCTTCGTTGAATCCGTTACCGCCGCCGACATTCTCGCCCTTCGCGCGCAAGACCAACTTCAACGCCACTTCGCCGAACGGGAAGCTGTCGCGGATGCACTTCGTCAGGTAGCGAAGGTACGGTTCGTCGTACAGTTCTGGGCCGTTGGTCATCAGCACGATGGTCGGCGGGTGGACGTCGATTTGCGTGGCGTAGTACACTTTTGGGTGCTTATTAGTCCGCATCGGCGGGTTGTTGGCCAGCATCGCTTGCTGAACCACGCGGTTCAGTTCGCCGGTCTTGACGCGACGCCCGGCTTGCTTGTGCAGTTGTTGCGCGAGGTTCAGCAGCCGGTACACGTTCTTGCCGCTCTTGGCGGTGATGAACGCAATCGGAACGTAGTCGAGCATGGCGAACGTCGTGCGCAGATAGTCCGCCCACTTTTGGGTGGGGATCGTGTCCTTGGCTAAGTCCCACTTGTTCACGACGAAGATCGCGGGCTTCTTGTTCTCCAGAATGTATTCGGCCAACTGTTTATCAACTCGGCTCACCCGCAGGCGTGGATCGAAGAAGTGCAGCACCACATCGGCCCGGCGGATGGATCGTTCGGCGCGATGCAGGCTGTAATACTCGACATCGGTGGCCAGACTACTTTTCTTGCGAACACCGGCGGTGTCGATGGCGAGGAACGTCTTTTCGTCCCGCACGAACCGCACGTCAATGCTGTCCCGCGTAGTCCCGGCGATCTCGGAGACGATCACGCGATCGGCTTGCGCAAGACTATTGATGAAGGTGCTTTTCCCGACGTTGCGCCGACCGACGATGGCGACTTTCAACTCGATCTCGCCCGGCGCGGTGTTGTCCGCGTTCGGTGGCAGGTTCTTCACGATTGCGTCGAGAATATCGTCCTTGCCGCGCTTCTGCTCCGCCGACACGCAGAGCGGTTCACCGTACCCGAGGCTATAAAAATCGTTGACACCGACATCCAATTTGGGGTCGTCGGACTTGTTCGCCACGAAGATGACCGGCTTGTTCACCTTGCGAAGACGTTCGGCGACCATTTGGTCGAGCGGGACGTTTCCGTCGCGGATGTCCACCAGGAAAAGCACGACCGCCGCTTCATCAATTGCGATGCGGATTTGGCGTTCGACATCTTCTTCCAGCTTATCGACGTCAACGATCCCCATCCCGCCCGTGTCCATCAGGTCGAAGTAGCGGTCGTCGCTGAGCATGGTCGTCATGACGCGGTCGCGCGTCACCCCGGCGGTCGGGTCCACGATGCTGATCCGCCGGTTGGCCAGCCAGTTAAACAGGGATGATTTGCCGACGTTCGGTCGGCCCACAATCGCAACAATCGGAAGAGCCACGGAAATCCCCAGGTCGTCATGTCAACAGGTCGTCTTCTTCAAACGGAAGACTTAAATCAGCGAAAATCCGCCATCGACCACAATGGTCGTGCCGGTCATGTAGCTGCTAGCGTCGCTAGCGAGGAACACGGCCACGGGGCCGAGTTCCTCGGGTTGGCCCAGGCGGGCCATCGGGATGTGGTCGAGGAAGCCGGTTTTGAAGGCCGCTTTCTCCGCAAACCACTTCTTGTTCGGCGCCGTTTCAAACACACCCGGCGCGATCGCATTCACCCGAACGCCACGATCGGCCCAATCAACTGCCAGCGATTTTGTGAGTGCAGTAAGCGCTGCTTTGGCTGTTTCGTAGTGCCGACCGCGAATGCCTTTCATCGCAATCGGTCCGGCGATGGATGTCACGTTAATGATCGCACCCCTACGCCGTTCGAGCATCGGCTTGCCAAGTTGTTGGCAGCAAACCAGGGCACTGGTCAGGTTCAAGTCGATCAACTTTTGCCAATCGTCGAGCGGGAAATTTTCAGTTGCCACATCAAGCCTTCGCCCGCCAACGTTGTTGATGAGGATGTCAATCGG
>JAYSXU010000673.1:0-3260 GCA_043716965.1 Fimbriiglobus sp. | reverse complement strand
GGCGGCAAGAACCGCAAAGAAAATCGCAACCCCGAACCCGCCAACGTAGAGCCTGAGTCTTCCTTGAAAGAATTCGTTCATCTGAAATGGCGCCGGCTTCAGGTGTTCGGGTCGGCTCGGCAACCCTTCGATCGGTTCGGATGCTTGTCCGAGTGGCGGTAGTAACGTGAATTTGACAGCCCTCCCACAACTTGGGCAGGCTTTGACCGCATCATCGGCGGTGTGAAAACGACAGGGTTCACATATACATGGCATCGGGGAACTCCGACCTCTCAACTGAAGTTCCCCAATCCTAAAACAAAGTCGGAGTGACGGCGGAATGACAGGCGAACGAACAACCCAACGCCCGCAATACGGGGAAGGCGTTAGGCTGCGACGAGTCGAAGTGAAAAGTCCTACACGTGGCCGTTGGCTTCGGCGGGCTTGCTTGGCACCGCGTCGGCTTTGTGGCCGTGGATCGCTTCAAATACTTCTTCACGGTGAACGGGAACGTCCTTGGGGGCCACGATCCCGAGTCGGACCTTGTCCCCACGAATTTCCACAATCGTGATGACGATGTCATTGTTGATGACGATCGACTCGTTTTTTTTCCTGGACAGAACAAGCATGGGTGCCTATCTTTCGGAGCTGATAAAATTCCGGACGCTCTGGATCCGCCTTCTGAGGTTGGGAAAGAGTTCGCAGACTTCAACCACCACATCCTGCGGTTAGTCCCACCCGTCACGGGTGGGCAACACTTTGCGCGACACAAGTCCCTCAATAGACCACTGTAAAAACAGACAATCGGCGCCGTCAAGCGGAATCTCGACGATTGCAAGAAGATTTTCGGGAATCTCCCGGCTCAGCCGGAACATGAAGGTGATGCTAAAAGCTCTCGGCCACTTAAAAACCGGATTTACCACAGAGGGCACAGAGAGCCACGGAGCAAATTCAATACTTGTTAAATTCTGCTCTGTGGCTCTCTGTGCCCTCTGTGGTGAAAATTGCTTGCTTGCGTCCCTGAGAATTTGGTCACACCTCGGAACACGATGTCACCCAACCCGTCTACTTTTTCATGATGCAGAACATGTGTTCCGCGCCGCGAACGTAGAGTCGCCCGTTGGCCACGGCGGGTGACGAGAAGACGGCTTCGCCGAAATCGTTGTCCGCGACTTTGTCGAACCCGTGCGGCGTGGCTTTGAACAGGACCGCTTTGCCGTCCTCGGAAATGGTGAGGACATTGTCACCCAACAGAATCGGAGACGACGACACGGGTTTGGAGAAAGCCCGCTCGCTCCAAATAATTTTGCCGCTCTTCAATTCCGCACACGTCGCCATGCCCGCGTCCGTGATCCAGTAGAGGTGTTCGTCTTTCAGCAGCGGGCCGGGCACGTAGGGCGTGTCCTTCTTCTTTTCCCAGAGCATGTGCGAACCGGCACCGGCCGTTACGGCGACCGTGCAGCGGGAACCACCACCATCGCCCGAAACCGCAACGACAGTATCCCCGGCCAAGATCGGCGACCCGACGGTTCGCAGCGCCATGCCGTCAAACTTCCAGTCCCAGTTCCAATTCACAGTGCCGCTCTCCGGGTCGTAGCCGGTGATGCCTGCCGTACTCGCGTTGATGATCTCTTTTTTGCCATCGGTAATGTCACGGATCAGGGGGCTGGAGTAACAAGCCCGGAAGGGTTTGCGTTCGGCGGACCACTTCTTCTTGCCAGACTTGCCGTCGAAGCAGACGAACTGCGCTTCGCCGTCTTGGTCATAGTTCACATAAACATTGCCACCAAACGCGACCGGCGACATGCCGGGACCATGCTGGCTGATGTAGCCGCCGAGGATAGCCGTCCAAAGTTCTTTGCCGTCGAAGTCGTAGGTCACAAGCGACACTTGGGAGCCGTCCCACATGATCGTGTAAACCCGGTCCCCGTCACTCGCGGGTGTGGAGGAAGCGAGCGAGTTTTTGACGTGGGTGTGGGCCTTGTGGGCCTTGTTGGTCTTGGACCATTCGATCACGCCGGTGTTGGCGTTCAGGCAAAGTAACATCCGTTGCGTGCCGTCCTTGGTGGACGATTGGATGAAGAGTTTGTCCTTGACGATAATCGGCGACGAGTTCCCGCTACCGGGCAAGGCGACCTTCCACGCCAGGTTCGACGACTTCGACCACTTCAGGGGAATCGTCGGATCGTCCACGATCCCACTGCCGTTCTGCCCACGAAAGCGGGGCCAGTCCGCAGCCAACGTGGTTGTGGCCACGGCAAGCAACACGAGGAAAGCCAGGTAACGGAAACAGCGCATGGGTTCGGTCTCGGCGATGGTGGGGGACGGCGTGCGGGCGATTATCGCAGAATGTCCGGTACGATGCCACGGACTACCGACAAAACGTTGCCGAATGGGAACCGAACTGCTAAACCCGACAATCAGGATAACCTCTCTGACTCACACTCACTTTCTGGAGGGCTTTCACCCATGCGGATGCTTGCGAAACTGGGCATGGCGACACTATTCGCCTGCGGTTTGGTGGCCACGACGATTAGCACGACCGGCGCCCAAGCGCCACCTGTTGTCACGAAAAAGTCCAAAGTGAAGGTCTTGTTGCCACAAGACGACGCGGACCTGAAGATCGAAGACAAAGCCACGAAGGCGACCGGCAAGGAACGGACCTTCGACACCCCGGCCTTGGACGTGGCGAAGACCTACGAGTACAAACTGACGGCCGAGTGGCGACCGAACAACTACACGATCATGACGAGGAACAAGTCGGCGGTCTTCAAGGGGGGCGAAGACGTGACCATCGACCTGACCAAAGACGACGCCACCGATAAAGCCATGATCCGCTACGTGCCGACCCCCGACGACATCGTGACCCAAATGCTGAAGCTCGCGGTCATCACGAAAGACGACATCGTGTTTGAACCAGGTTGTGGCGACTCACGCATGACCATCGCGGCCGTCAAGGCCGGTGCGAAGAAGGGCATCGCCATCGACATCGATCCAGACCGCATCACCGAATCGAAAGCAAACATCAAAACCGCGAAGCTCGAAGACAAAATCGACCTCCGTCTCGGCGACGCGCTCGACATCAAAGATTTCTCCGATGCCACCGTGGTGCTGCTGTACATGGGCAACGAGTTCAACGCCCTGATCCGCCCGAACCTGTGGAAGCAACTCAAACCCGGCACCCGCATCGTGTCCCACCGCTTCACGATGGGCGACTGGAAGCCTGAGAAGACGTTGAACATCAAGGGCGAAGACGGCGACGACTACGAAGTCCACCTGTG
>JAYSXU010000672.1:0-3269 GCA_043716965.1 Fimbriiglobus sp. | reverse complement strand
CCATCACCGCGCCGCAATGCTCAAGTTGGCGTTGCGATTGCACCACGCCAACAACGGCCAGTTCCCGAAGAAGCTCGAAGAGTTGGTGCCAAAGTATTTGGACAAGTTGCCAATCGACCCGCATCAACCGGACAAGACGAAATCGTTCGGCTATCGTGTTTGTGTCAATGGCGAGAAGATTCCGACAAACAACCAGAACGTTCGGTTCATACCCGATCCGGACATACTCAATTGTCACAGCGAAAACGAAATCAACTTGGCGAACGGCGTGGCAGCGATTTCTGGCTCAGTCGTGCTTTGGGGCCGATGGCCAGACTGGGTCAATCCGTTGAACACGCGCAGTGATGATGGAATCAAGTTGGCACACGGCGTGTCGGCATTGTGTGGTTCAGCAGTGCTCTGGAATACGCCCAATTTTTACTTCAATCCGCCATTTAATGTTGAACCACCAATCGAATCGAACTCAATGGGTAGTATGGGTATTGTACCGAGTGAAATCGGGTCATTGCAAACGGTCCCAATTCCTAACCAGATCGTGGTGCAACCGGGGCACGCCATCATTTGGAGCGTTGGCCCGGACCGAACCGACGATGCAGCAACCACTGCGCTCGACACCCGCAATGGCTACCCCAACGGCGTCGGCGACATCATCTTTATCGTGCCGCTGCCCGCGAAACCGGGGGCGAAGAAGCCGTAAGTTATGGAAGCAACCGCGCGGGGTGGGTAGAATCGAGTTGAGACTCCCACCCGAGGTTGCGGCATCATGGCGGACGAAACGGACACGCGACCGCTGATTGATTGGGTGGCCGTCGCCGTCAGCCCCGTCTTGATTATGGGGATGGTCGGCAGTCTGGTGTTCTTCCTGATCGAAGTGCTGTACCAGGGGCAATACTCCGATCGCCTGCTGTACACGATGTTTTTCTTCGTCATGGGTGCGGTCCTCATCGCCCGGATCACGATTGAGCAAGGCCGGGCACGAGCGGGGATTTACGCCGCCGGGTTAGGCGGGGCGTGCTTCATTGCGATGATGGCGTTCGTGGAATACACCGGCACGATGAAGGTGATTGGCCCGGTCATTAACTTGATGTTGATGGCACTCGTCTGGTGGTCGTCCAACAAATTAACCTGGGACTGCACCCACTTCGACGACGCGCGCAAAGCTTCCGGGCGGGGGATCCTTGGCGCAGCCGGGTTGGATGAAAGCACGCCGGATGACGACGAAGATGATGTCAAGAAGAAGCCGAACGACGAACTCAGTTGGATGGAACGCTGGGAAGCGTATCGGGCTACTCAACGCAAAAAACCGCACACGCCGGGGGTGTGGGTGCTGTACTTCGCCTTGGCCGCTCTGCCACTGTTCGCGCTGGGCCAATCGCTGATCCCTTCCGATGATTCCGCCCGTCGGTCGGCGACCTTTTACCAGATGGCCATGTACGTCGGTAGCGCGCTCGGGTTGCTGGTGACCACGTCGTTGATGGGGTTGAGCCGGTACCTACAGGATCGCGGCGCACGCATCCCGCCGATTCTGACGATGGGCTGGCTGGGGTTGGGTGCCGGGTTGATTCTGCTGTTACTCGTCGTCGGTGCAATTCTTCCGCGACCGCATTCGGAAACCCCGCTCGTCGATCTCGGGTTGAAGAGTCAAGGGGACCGCAAAGCGTCCAAGAACGCGATCGTCAAGGACGGCTCCACAGGCAAAGGTGAAGGCGCGGCGGGGACGAAGACCGAACCGGGGCAGGGGAAGAACTCCGCGAAAGGCGGCGAGCAAAAGGGTGGATCGTCCGGGGAGAAAGGCAGTGGCGGCGGGAAGGGGAAGAGCGAAGGCGGCAAGCAAAAAGACGGCGAGAAATCGGGCGATAAGGGGGACCAAAAAGGCAACAGCAACGACAAGTCCGACAAGAGCAAGTCGAAGTCCGACACGAAGGACAACAAGGGGCCGAACTCCAAGGAAGACAAACAGGGCGACAAGTCCGGCAGCAAGCAAGAGTCCGAGTCGGCGAAGCAGTCCGAGCAGAGTGAAAAGCAACAGGATTCGGACAAGCAGGACGAAGGCAGCAAAGATGACAGTTCGTCATCCTCAAGTCTGACTTCGGCGCTGGAAACGATCAGCGGGTTCATCAAGTGGATCGTCTGGATCGTCGTGGCCATCGCGGTGATCGTGGGGGTGATTTACTTCCTGTTGAAAGGCTTGGCGCCGTTCACGGCATGGGCGAAGAATTTGCTCGATTGGTTGAAGGGTTTGTTCGGGCGAAAGAAGCCCAAAAGTCGCCAACAAGTCGCTGACGATGTCCAAGCCGAAAAAGTGCTGAAACGCCCGCCGCCGTTCGAGGACTACACCAACCCGTTCGTCGGTGGCGCATCCCGCCGGCGGACCCCGGCGGAGTTGGTCGAGTACACCTTCAACGCACTCGACTCGTGGGCCTGGGACCGCAACCTCGGGCGCGAACCGCACGAGACGCCCACCGAATTCGCCGTGCGCATCGGCCACGAATACGCCGAACTCGACGACCCCGGCTTCGCCACGGCAGAACTGTACCTGCGGGTGGTGTACAGCCGCAGCGCCGTACCCAAAGACGCAATCAGGCCACTCGTGGAGCTTTGGAAGCAGATGGAATCTGCGAGCGGTTGACGATCGGGCGAACCGGCTGCGTCAGCTGCCGGGTGGACATCCTCGGACGGTTGGCGGGCTGATACCGGGTGTGGCGACCCACCCGGCAGCTGACGCAGCCGGTTCGCCGGGAATGCCAAAATCCCACTAAGCCCTACAGCCCGGTTTTCCCGGCCTGACCCTCCAGTTTCAGGGGTTTCATTGGCAAGTTCTGCCGGTCTTCACTGGCGAACCGGGGGCGTGATGGGTAATTCAACCGTACTGAAACATCCGACTCAAGTTTGCGGGACTTCCCGATGACACCGACCGCGCCGTCGAACTGGCTCTCGCCGCAAGACCTCTACCTCTTCAACGAGGGGAGCCACGTTCGACTTTACGACAAAATGGGTTCGCACCGTGTCACCCAAGGTGGCGTGGAGGGGTTTCAATTCGCGGTGTGGGCGCCGAATGCGGCAGCGGTCTCCGTGATCGGCGACTTCAACGAGTGGTCGCCCAAGAAGAACCCGATGCAACCGATGGGCGGGTCGGGCATTTGGGGCGTCTTTATTCCCGGCGTGAAGTCGGGCGTTTGCTACAAGTACCGCATCGTGGCGAAGGACAGCGGCTACACGGTGGACAAGGGCGACCCCTACGCGGTGACCACGGAGATTCCGCCCAAGGC
>JAYSXU010000671.1:0-3272 GCA_043716965.1 Fimbriiglobus sp. | reverse complement strand
TTATGTTGGCCGTCACACCAACTCTTTATTTGCCCGCCGGTGTCAGCATCAGCCGCGCCACAATCGACCAACTCCAGAGTGCCACGCAGTCGGCGGAGAACGTCCAAGTTCAATTGCTGGTCTGGATTTTCATGATGCGGGTCATGATGATCCTGGCCTCGGGTGCCTCGTACTTCATTAACGACCTGTTGGCAAAAGCCAAGTACGGCGACTCCAAGAGTTTCAACTTTGAAGCCCCGCTGACGGTCCTGGTGTGGCTCACGTCGATCGTGTCCGTGGTCGCAACTTACGCCGTTTCCTTTGTGCTGATTCCGAACCTCGGGGGTGATACGACCCTCTGGTGGAAGCTCTCCAGCATCATCACGTGTGGCACGCTGGCCGGGGCGATTATTCCGGAGTTGGTGAAGGTGTTCACCTCCACGAGTTCCGCCCACGTCCGCGAAGTGGTCACGTCGTCGCGTGAAGGCGGCGCGTCGCTGAACATTCTCTCCGGTCTGGTCGCCGGGAACTTCGGGGCCTACTGGCTCGGCATCGTGCTCGTGGTTTTGATGGGGATTGCCTACCAGATCAGCTTGTTGATTCCGCCCATGATGCTCGCACCCGCCGTGTTCGCCTTCGGCCTCGTGGCGTTCGGGTTCCTCGGTATGGGGCCGGTCACGATTGCGGTCGATAGCTATGGCCCGGTGACCGACAACGCCCAGTCGGTGTACGAACTCTCCATGATTGAAGAGCAACCCGACGTTAAGGGCGACCTCGAAAAGAACTTCGGCTTCGCGCCGAACTTTGCAATGGCGAAGGAGAACCTCGAGAAGAACGACGGCGCCGGCAACACCTTCAAAGCCACCGCGAAACCCGTGTTGATCGGCACCGCCGTCGTCGGGGCGACGACGATGATCTTTGCGATCATCATGCAGCTCACGCACGGCCTTCAACCGCAATACTTGGTGAACTTGTCGATCCTTTACCCGCCGTTCCTGCTGGGACTGGTGACCGGCGGCGCGGTGATCTACTGGTTCACTGGTGCCAGTATGCAAGCCGTGACCACGGGGGCGTACCGCGCGGTGGAGTTCATCAAGGCGCACATCAAGCTCGACGATTCCGTGAAGAAAGCCAGCGTGGAGGACAGCAAGAAAGTCGTGGAGATTTGTACCCAGTATGCCCAGGCGGGGATGTTCAACATCTTCCTGACGGTGTTCTTCGCCACCCTCGGGTTCGCGTTCCTGGAGCCGTACTTCTTCATCGGCTACCTAATCTCGATCGCGCTATTCGGCCTCTACCAAGCTATCTTCATGGCCAACGCCGGCGGCGCGTGGGACAACGCCAAGAAGGTCGTCGAGACCGAACTCAAGATGAAGGGCACCCCGCTGCACGATGCGTGCGTGGTGGGCGACACGGTGGGCGACCCGTTCAAGGATACGTCGTCCGTGGCGCTGAACCCGATCATCAAGTTCACCACCTTGTTCGGCCTGTTGGCCGTCGAACTCGGCGTGTCCGTGCGGGAAGAACAAGGGCCGAACCTGACCCTGGGCCTTGCGGTCGCGTTCATCGTCATCTCGATGTTCTTCGTCCACCGCAGCTTCTACGGGATGCGGATCAAAGTCGAACCCGCGAAAGCGTAAACCTCTCACCACGAATTACACGAATCGGACGAATCAGAATTTAAGATTTTTTCTGATTCGTGTAATTCGTGGTGACACATCGGAGCGTTGCGATGCCCGAGTTGCCGGAGGTCGAAACAGTCGTGCGCGACTTGCGACCTTTGCTGATCGGGCAACGCATCGGCTCCGTTCACGTCAGCAAAAAGAAGCTTCGCCGACCGTGGCGGAAGCAGTGGAACAACCAACTTCTCGGCACGACAGTGGAGGCGGTTCGGCGACGGGGGAAGTGGATGATTCTGGATTTTGCGGGTGAACAATTTCACCTCCTCGTTCACTTGGGCATGTCCGGGCAATTCACGGTGGTCGATTCCAAACTCCCCGTCGGCGATCATCTTCACGTGTGGTTTGGCTTGGGCGACGGGACAAATCAATTGCGGTTCCGCGACCCGCGCCGGTTCGGCAGTCTCGAACTCTTCCCGGATGAAGCCGCCGTGCAACAGTTCCTCGGCGACCGCCTCGGACCGGAACCGTTTGATATTCCAGCGGAGCATTTCCACGCTGCGGTGACTGGCACCAACCGCACCTTGAAAGCAATTCTGCTCGATCAATCCGTGGTCGCCGGGGTCGGGAACATTTACGCCGACGAAGCCCTGCATCGTGCGGGACTGCACCCGGAACGGCGAGGCAAATCGTTGACGGCATTGGAAGTGAATACCTTGCGAGAAGCGATCACCACCGTCATTACGCACGCCATCGACAATCGCGGTTCGACGATCCGCGACTACATCGGCGGGTCAGGGTTGCGGGGCAATTTCCAAAACGAATTCCGCGTCTACGGCCTCGATGGCACCCCATGCCTGCTGTGTCAGTTCACAATCGAAGTGATTCGTGTTGCCGGTCGCTCGTCCCACTTTTGCCCGCAGTGCCAACCGAAAAGCACGCGGGGTTGAAGCGGATACCTACTCGTAACGCCTACTTCTGATCGGGTTCGGCGAGGTGGAGGATTTGCACGGCGGCGGCCCGGCGATTGGACACGCCGGGGGCGGGCCACAGTCCACCGATTAGTACCATGCTGGCCAACACGAGGACCGCAATCCGTTCCTGGGTGGTGCT
The DNA here is from genome assembly GCA_043716965.1 of Fimbriiglobus sp. Lineage (GTDB taxonomy): Bacteria > Planctomycetota > Planctomycetia > Gemmatales > Gemmataceae > Fimbriiglobus. The sequence continues at coordinate 561 of JAYSXU010000671.1, read as the reverse complement.
GTTCAAGAGTAAATTCGTGCGTGGCGAACACCCGGTAAACAGCAACGTGTAAGCTCGCAACACCGCGATGCCATTGAGTGCGGCGACGAAGATCAACCCGACGCCGATGACCGGGTTCGCGTTGATGACGCCGTCTAAAAGCATTTCAGCGGCGACGAAACCAAGAGTTCCGGGGAACCCGACACTCGCCAACCCCATCAACAGAAAGCCCACGGCTAACGTCGGCGCTTGGTCATACAGGCCAAGATGGGTCGTAAGCGAGAGCCGCCCGAAGCGGGCTTCCAACGCACGCATCGTTAACCCCAGCCCGCCAAGCGACAACGCCACCGAGACCCAGAGACATAGCGCACCCGTCAAACTTGTGGTGGTGTGCAACTCCAAGCCGACTAGCACCAGGGATGCGTTACTCAGGAATAAGTACGCGATGAACCGCCGCCCGTCGCGTTGCACCACTGCCATCCCGGCGGCGTAAAGGGCGGTGACGAGCGACACAATCCCGATGCTCTGAAGCACCCAATCCGGCGAATTCGGTAACACCAACCGGACCGCAACGTACATGCC
>JAYSXU010000068.1:0-6240 GCA_043716965.1 Fimbriiglobus sp. | reverse complement strand
CTTCGGCCCGCAACCCTGGGCTAAGGGAACAACCCCGGTGGGGTTGAAAAGCCAAGCCATTTGACAAACTGCCATCATCAAGTGTGATGTCTACACCCGAGACCCGAATCCGTTCGTGCCAAGCCCTTAACGTACACTACGCCGAACACGTCTCCAGGCGATCGACCCGAACACCGCCATTCCCAACACGGTCGTAGGCTCCGGCACGGGCGTGAACCGCAGGACCAGCGTATTCGCGTCCGTCGTGATGAGGCTCACGGTGTTGAAGCCGACGAAGTCGGGGCTGGAGAGTTTGTAATCGGCTGTTGCAAACGTAAAGTTCGCCCCGACCGCTGTGCCGTTTCGCTTAACCCCGCCAACAGCGTTCGCCAACACCAACTGGTAACTTTCCCCTTGGATCAGGGATGACCCGAGAACTTCCAGGGTGGTGAATGTGCTCCCGTTGAGGCCGCTGATGTCGAACGTGTTGCCCGTACCCAGCACGGCCACGCGGCCGTTGGTCGCGGTACCGGCCCCGGTGCGGACGGCCTGGGTCGAGACCGTACCGCCCGCAGTGACGCCCACGTTCCCCGTGACGCTTAACTGGCCGGCCGTGTTGCCAGCACGGAGGCTGCCGCCCACATCAAAAATTAGGTTGCCGGTCACCGCACCGGACCCCTGCACCCGCCCGCCGGTGTTCGTAACGAACGATCCCGCGAACGTCGCCCCGCTATCAATCTGCACCGTCCCGCGATTGGTAAACGTTCCGACGCCGCCCAGATGGAGTTGAAGGATCCCGCCCTGCACGTCAACCCGGCCTTGGTTAATCAACTGCGGTGTCGAAGTGGTGACGAAGAACGGGTACGCCCCCAGGGCCGCCGTGCCAGCGCTGGTCTTCCGCACGTTAGTCGTCGGCCCGAGCGTGAGGGTGTTGTTGTCGATCACACTGAACCGGCTGGTGTTGCCGACCGTCGGCGCCAAGACGACCGTCAATCCGTCCACTTGCCCGGTCTGAGCGACCGCCAGTTCGGTGTCGTTCATGCCGAAGGTAATCGTGTCCCCGGCTGTGAAGGTCGTGCCACCGCGAACCATCAATTTGCCGAAGTTCGACGGGAATGACAGGACGTTCGCCCCGACGCCAACGCCGGTCAAGTAGTTGTAATCCACGCCGCTTAACGCCCCAGGTAGGACGCGGATTTCAAGCTTCGCGCCGCCGCTCGCGCTGATCGTCCCGCCGACGATTTCGGCGGATGAGTTCAGGGAATTGCCCCACAGAACATACGTGCCGGTCGTCGCAGTTAGGGCAAGATTGGCGTTGGTGTTGTCGAGCCGAGCCGCAGTGAAGCCGACGATTGCGTCGCTGGTGCGGGTGACGGTGCCGAGGGCGGCGGTCGTGAACCGACCGCCGAGTCGGAGTTCGGAGTTCGCCCCGGTCGCGTCGAACGTGCCTTGGTTCACCCAGTCGTAGGCGAAGAGGAAGACGCCGCTCCCGTTCGACGCCCGAACGATACCGCCCGAGAGGTTGCGGAACCCGGCAACGCCATCGGTCACGCCACCGTGGTACCCGTGGATGTTGACAACGCCGCCCTCGGCGTGGATCAACCCGCTGTTGGTGACGACCACGTTCGGGTTCGTGGCCCCGGTATCGAACACCCGCCCGACGTACAACTCGCCACCTTCGTAGGCCCGGATGGTGCCCTGGTTGTTCAGTTGAATCAAGCCGGCGAGGCTGTCGTCGAAGCCCCGACCGACGGTCGCCGGGCCGACGGCGTTGGGGTCACGGTACTGGACGGTGGACTCGGCGGCGATTGTCAGCGTCTGACCGCCGAGGGTGCCGAAACTGGTCGCCAAACCCAGGTTAATGGTCGTGTTCGAGAGTGTCCCGCCGGTCTCATACGTCACGCCACTGCCGGCGGAATAGGGAGTGGACCCGTAGGCGAACGAGACGATGCTACCGGCAACGAAGTTGGCGGTCCCGCCCAAGTACAGGCGGCTTGCCCCCGTGTTCTCGAACTTCATCACGTCGCCTTTGATCTGCGTGTTCACGAGTCGCAAGGCGCCCAACAGGGACAGCACACCCGTGGCCCCGGACACACGGGTGATTGTGCCGCCAGTGATTGAGGATGTTGAGGAGATCAACCCATTGACTTCCCACTTGCCTGCTGTGAGAGTCGCGGTTCCGTTCAATGCGAAACCCGTCACCGTCGAGCCGAAGGCCAGAGTCGCACTCCCGGAGTTGAGCGTCAGATTATTCACGGCCTGACCGGGCGGCAGAGTCACTTTGTAGCTGCCCGCGAGGCCGATGCTGACGTTATCAACCGCCGCCGGAACGCCGGTCGGGGACCAGTTCGCCGCAGTCGTCCAACTTCCGCCTCCAACATTGTTCCAGGTGTAATCATTGGCGTTCAGAGAATGGGAAAACAAAGCGAGTGCAATGATCGAGCATGTCACAATGCGGTTCATACTGAGCCTCTGGAAATGGTCGCGCCGAACGCACACAGGCCTTCCTACCACTACTATCGTGAATAGATGAGGGCGTCACGCACGACAACCCTTGATAATAACTCGGCGATCCGGTTTTCCCCGGCCCTTCAATGACTTCGTTGGTATCCTGTACCTTCATCAATCACACAGGGGTAGCGTTCATGGGTGTGGATGTGGCCGGGACGGCGGCGAAAATCGTCGCCAACATGGAGAAGGTGATTATCGGCAAGCGCCCGCAACTGGCGTTAGCGTTGGCTGCCTACTTCAGTGAAGGCCACATTCTGCTCGAAGATGTTCCGGGTGTGGCGAAGACGATGTTCGCGCGGGCACTGGCCCGCAGCGTGGGTTGCACCTTCAAACGGCTCCAGTGTACGCCCGACTTGTTGCCGACCGATGTGACGGGCGTGTCGATCTTCAACCAGAAGACGACGGAGTTCGAGTTCCGCCCCGGTCCGGTGTTCGCGCAAACACTTCTAACGGATGAAATCAACCGGGCCACGCCGCGAACCCAAGCCGCACTGCTGGAAGCGATGGCCGAACGCCGCGTGAGCGCGGACGGCCAGACGTATGTGTTGAAGCCGCCGTTCCTGGTGATTGCGACGCAAAACCCCGTTGACCAAGAAGGCACATTTCCCCTACCGGAAGCACAACTCGACCGCTTCCTCGTGCGGCTTAGTCTGGGTTACCCGACGTATGAAGAAGAATCCAAGATGCTAACGCGGCTGCAAAAAGGTCATCCGATCGACGACCTGCAACCCGTCGTGGGGGCGCAAGACGTCATCAACTGCCAAGACGTCATCCGCGACATTCACGTCGATGACAAGATTAAGCGGTACCTGCTCGACATCGTCCACGGCAGTCGGGAACACGAAGACGTCATGCTCGGCGGCAGTCCCCGCGCGTCGATTGCGCTGTTCCGCTGTGCCCAATCCCTTGCCGCAATTCAAGGCCGCGACTTCGTTATCCCCGATGATGTCAAGCGTATGGCCCAACCCGTCATGGCGCACCGACTAATCCTAAAGCCCGAAAGTCGGCTCCGCAAAAAGACGCCATCCATCGTGGTGAAAGAACTGGTCGGCGATGCCAAGGTGCCGCTCATCGACCGCGATTATGCCGTGAATAAAGAGTACTTCGGATGACGGGCTGCGACTTTTTCAGGCGTCTCAGTTTTCGGCCCTGAAGGGGCCGTTCTGTCAGCCCAGGGCCATGCCCTGGGAACTCGGAAGGGACGAATGATTTGGTTGCAAGCCGTCAGGCATGTGCGGACTAGATCGGGCTGAAACCATGCTCGTTGCCCGGTCCCCAGGGCATGGCCCTGGGCTGACAGAACGGCCCTTTCAGGGCCGAAAACCGTTGCGTGTTTTCGTGATCCGGCTGTTGATGTTTTCATCGTGCTCCGGGGTACTTCGCATGAACAAGGGCTGGCGGTGGTTGCTGGTCATCATCGCCCTACTCGGGCTGGCACTGGCGTTGAAAGCCGGGCTGGTTGCGTTTGCGGGGTACGTGTTGTTGGGGGTTTACTTGTTGAGCCGATTTCTGGCCAAGAGTTGGGTGCAGAATGTCTCTGCCGAGCGGATCGCCAAGAACGAACCGCTCGAAGTCGGTGATTCCCTGGATGTCACGTTGAAGTTCCGCAACAGTGGCACGATCCCGATCGGCTGGGTGCTGATCGAAGAACTGTTACCCGAAAAAACGGTCCGACAAAAACCGCCCCGGATCACGGTTAAAGGGCGTCGCATTCAAGTGTTGTTTCTGCGCCCGTTGCAAACCAAAACTATCAAGCTGAAGCTCACCTTCGAGGGGCGAGGCTACTACCCCATCGGCCCGATCGTTGCCGAAACCGGCGACGTGTTCGGCCTCCACCGCCGCCACCGATTACTAGCTGCGCCGATCTACGTCATGGTGCTACCGAAGATTATGCAACTGCCGAAGTACAACTTCGCGTCCGAACGACCCATCGGCGAAATCCGCCTCGCCAACCGCTTGTTCGATGACCCCACTCGCACCGCCGGCGTGCGGCCTTACCAACTTGGTGATCCACTGCAACGAGTCCACTGGCGCGCGACCGCCCGCACTGGGCAACTACACTCGCGCATCTATGAACCCACTTCACTCGCAGGCGCTACGATCATTGTCGATTTCCACAAGGACGGCTACCCGAAACGCGGTGAACCGTATCGGTCCGATTTGGCTATTACGACGGCGTGTGCGTTGGTCTACGCGGTGTCGATGTTGAACCAACAAGTGGGGCTGGCCAGCAATGGCCGTGATGCGGCGGAGCGTATCCGTGAAGAGTCGCTGCAAGAGACCGCAGAGGATGCCGACACCGCAGGTTATGAAACCCGCCACGCGACCCGCGATCGGTTTGAACTGCTGGAAAAAACCAACCGCATTCGACCTCTGATCGTGGATACGCGGCGTGGCTTCGATCAATTTCAACAAATCCGCGAAGCGCTGGCTCGACTAGAATTGACGGATGCGATGAAGTTCCCGCAACTGATCCTGGAAGTGGGTCCGCGTCTCCCACGGGATGCAACATTGATTGCCGTGTTGCCAGCCGTGTCAGTCGAAACTGCCATTGCGCTCGGTATGATGCGACGGCAAGGGTTTGCGATTTCTGCAATACTGGTTGGTATTGCCGATGACGGTAGTGATGATCGCGCCGTTGCAGTCGGGCGGTTAGTGGCCGAAGGCATCCGCGATGTGAGATTGGTGAATAGCGAATTGGAATTGCTCGCACTCGGTGACCGGAATGCGGGAACCGGGCCGCCCGATTATGCCTTCAAAACGACATTGGCGTGAGTGCTATGGATACAACAAAATCACAGTTGCTGGCCTACGCGCAACTCTTACGACTGCCAAACGTGTTCACCGCGTTCGCCGATATTTGTCTGGCGGGTGCTGTCACCGGGTTGATAACCAACAACACCATTTCATTCCTGTTTGCAATACTTGCATCGGGAAGTCTCTACTTGGGTGGTATGGTTTGGAATGACGTGTTTGACCGAAATGAAGACGCGAAAACTCAACGATTCCGCCCCATCCCGAGCGGTCGAATCGGCTTAAAGCAAGCCCTAATTTTGGGCGTTGTGTTAATGGTTGCAGGATGCGGGTTCGCCTATCTCGCAACACAATGTAGTAACTCCACCGGGCAGTTCCTACAACCGATGGCTATCATCGCCGCTTTGGTCATTGCAATTTTACTGTACAACTACTGGCTCAAGCACACGCCGTTCGGCCCGATCGCAATGGGGAGTTGTCGTAGCCTAAACGTACTGTTTGGGTTGTCGCTAACTGGGAACATACCCGATGAACTATTAATCCATATCCCAGCAGTCATCGGTGTGTATATTGTTGGTGTGACATGGTTCGCATGGACGGAAGAAACGCAGAGCCAACGACGCCAGTTGATGTTGGCAACAGGTGCCATCTTGGTAGCGGTTTTGGGTGGACTCTCACTAACTGCCTACACCGAAGTCGTCAGTTTTCGCCCATTCCCCTATCTGATTCTGATATTCGGATTCATCATCGGGATGCCAATTGCCAAGGCGATACAACAACCCGAACCGAAGCACGTGCAGGCTGCCGTGAAACGCTGTATTCTGGGTCTAATTGTGTTCGACGCGGTGTTAGCAACGGCGTTTGTCGGCTGGCCGGGGTTATTGATTTTGCTCCTCCTGGCACCGGCAATCGGAATTGGCCGATGGGTTTATTCCACGTAATGATTTGATGCACTTTAACCGAGGTAACAGATGATGCGATTGATCTTGATCGGTG
>JAYSXU010000670.1:0-1072 GCA_043716965.1 Fimbriiglobus sp. | reverse complement strand
CAACAGCGGCGGCTGTCACGGCAAAATCCCCGGTCAGAACGGGTTCCGTCTGTCGCTACTCGGCTTCGATCCGGAATTGGATTACATGACGTTAGTGAAGGAGGCCCGTGGCCGTCGGCTGTTTCCTGCTGCGCCGGATCAGTCGTTGTTTTTGCTGAAGGCAGCCGGTGTGGTGCCCCACGGCGGCGGCAAGAAAATGGATGTGGGTTCCGAAGAGTATAAGGTTTTACGGCGCTGGATCGCATCCGGATTGCCCTACGGCAGTGCCGCCGATCCGGTGATTACCAAGGTCACGGTCTTCCCCGAGAGTCGCGTCATTGCCCGGCAAGGGCGGCAACAGCTTGCGGTCCACGCCCACTACTCGAACGGCCGCGTCGAAGATGTGACTCGACGCACGCAATTTGAAAGCAACGAAACCGACGTGGCCACGGTGAGCGAAAGCGGGTTGGTGCAAACCCTCACGCAAACCGGGCAAGCCGGCGTGATGATCCGGTTCTCCGGCATGGTGACCGTGTTCCGCACGACGGTCCCACGCCCCGGCGTGGCTGCCGAGTTTGCGTTTGAATCGAACAACGTGATCGACCAATTCACCAGCAAGAAGTGGCGTGAACTCGGGATCGCTCCGTCGGAAGTCTGCACCGATGAGCAGTTTATCCGCCGGGCATCGTTGGACATTACTGGGACGCTGCCCACGGCCAACGCGGTGACACAATTCGCCGCCGATTCGGACCCGGCGAAACGGGACAAGTTGGTTGATCGCCTCGTGGATTCGCCGGAGTATTCTTTCGTCTTCGCCAACAAGTGGGCCGACGTGTTGCGGGTCAAACGTCGTGGGCAAGTCGAACGGGCTTCCGGAACCTTGTCGTTCCACACGTGGATTCGGGAAGCCATCGCCGCCGACAAACCTTACGACGAGTTCGTCCGCGAGATCGTCTGTGCGATCGGCGACGAGGCGAAATCGCCCCCCACCGTCTGGTTCAAAGAAGTGACGACCCCCGAACAGTTCGTGGATGACGTGAGCCAAGTTTTTCTGGGCCAGCGGTTGGCGTGTGCGAACTGCCACCACCACCCC
>JAYSXU010000669.1:0-3279 GCA_043716965.1 Fimbriiglobus sp. | reverse complement strand
ACGTCGCCCCGTGTTCGACGGCCACTTCAAAATCGTTGCTCATCCCCATCGACAAGTGCGGCAGTGACAGCCCGGTGTCACGGCGAAGTTGATCGCGTAAGTTACCCAGTTCGATGAACGTCGGGCGACACCGTTGCGGGTCGTCGTGGTGTGCCGCCATTGTCATCAACCCGTCGAGTTGAACCCCCGGCAGTGACATCGCCTTGTCACCGAGGGCGGGAACCTCGTCCGGGTGGAAGCCGCCCTTCGCCTCTTCACGGCTGCAATTCACTTCGAGAAGTACCCGCACCGGCGTGCCATATTTTGTCCCGAACGCATCCAATGCTTCTAGCAACCGCACGCTATCCACGGAATGAACCAGCGACACGAGCGGAATCGTCTTGTCGAGTTTGTTACGTTGCAAGTGACCGATCAGGTGCCACCGAACGCCAGCAATCGCGTCGGCTTTCTTCCACAATTCTTGCGGTCGGCTCTCGCCCAAATCGTGAACCCCAAGTTCCAGCAACAGCGTGGCCACTTGCGGGCTGACGGTCTTCGTGACCGCTATCAGCGTGACATGTTGACGCAGTCGCCCCGCCCGTTGGCACGCCGCCACGATGCGAGTTTCCACATCCGCAAGGCGTGCGCGCAGGATCGAAATCAGTTCCGTGTTGTCCATTTCCGGTAACAATGCTCACCCCGGAGGCCATGAAAAATCGCGGCCACCCATCAAGTGTAAGTGCAGGTGCGGCACAGTTTGCCCGGCCTGTTCACCGCAATTGATTATTAGACGGTAGCCGTCACCCAAGCCGAGTTCGACCGCCAACTTCGCCGCGACAATGTGGAGATGGCCGAGCAACGGGATGTCCGCTTCGGTCACGTCGTCGTGGGTGCGGATCACCTTCTTCGGGATAATCAACACGTGGATCGGTGCCTGCGCGTTGATGTCGTGGAACGCCAAGCACAGGCCATCTTCGTAAGCAATCTTCGCGGGGATTTGCTTACTGATGATCTTCAAGAATAGGTTGTCGGTCATCATCGCCACGGTGGCGTCCTCCGAGTGGGCTGTGGGGCGTGGTTCGGATACGATAGCGGGTTGCGTGAACGCCAGAAAGGGAAACCGATGCCGTGGGTCGTGGGAATTGACGAAGCCGGGTACGGGCCAAACCTCGGTCCCCTGTTGCAAGCAGCGGTCGCGGTCAAGTTGCCGGCGTCCGACGTAGCCGGGTGGGACACGCTGAAGCCACACGTCCGGCGCCACACCGACCGCGATAAAACACGCACCCTGGTCGATGACTCGAAGCTCGTGCATTCCAGAAAAAATGGCTTGGAGAAGCTCGAACAGGGTCTGGTAGCGCTGTTGGGTTTGAGTGCCACAACACTCGGGGATTGGCTGAATCGAATCGCCCTCGAACACGTCGTCAAGGACCTGCAAGCGGAAGCGTGGTACGACAGCACGTTGTCACTGCCCCTCTTTCCCAACCCGCCCGCCGACCTGCGATCGACACTTTTGACGCTGAACATCGAGACCCAAATCGTCGGCGTTAACCTCGTCACCACGCCGGTGTTCAATCGCATCGTACATGGGTCGGAATCGAAAGCCACGGTCCTGAGTATCGGCTTGTCGAACTTGCTGGCCACGCTTCAGCATGGGCTATCGGGTGACGATAAAATCCACGTGTATTGTGACAAGCAAGGGGGCCGCAACTTCTACGGCCCGTTGTTGCAAGGTGCCTTCCCTGAGGGTTGGGTCGTCACCGAACACGAGTCCGCGACTGAAAGCCGTTACCGCATCGAGAACCTCGGACGTAATGTGAGTATCATCTTTCGACCCCGCGCCGATTCGGGTAGCATCAGTGTCGCATTGGCGTCCATGTTGTGTAAGTATTTGCGGGAAGTGTGTATGTTGCAATTCAACACGTATTGGCAGCGACACCTGCCGTCACTGAAACCCACCGCAGGCTACCCGGTGGATGCCAAGCGGTTTATGGCGGAGATTCAGCCACTTTTATGTCAAGTTGGATTGGTGGAGGATTTGGTTTGGCGCGTGCGATAATTGAGTGAGGTTGCCCAAAAGCCCACCAATGATCAATGGTGGGCTTTGACTGCACCCACTTTCAATTCTACAGAACAACCACTGACATATAACATTACACCATGACAGTTCTTGATCCGGGTTTGTATTCACTGTTGGTTGATGCGGGGCGGCCGTCGGCACGCGCACTGGGGGTGCCGGTGGGGGGGGCGGCGGACCGGGGGGCGTTGGCGTTGGGGAATGCGCTGCTGGGGAATGCGCCCAATTCCGTGGCACTGGAAATCACGGTGGTGGGGCCGACACTTCGTGCGGAACACGACGTGGCGTGTGTGGTGTTTGGTGCGCCGTTCGCGCTCACCGTTTCGGAGCGGGGTGACGTGCCGGCCGGGTTGACGTTCACGTTGCGGGCGGGGGACGTGTTGAAGATCGGTGGCACGCCACGGGGTGCGCGAGGGTACCTTTGTGTCGGGGGTGGTTTTCAATCGCCGTCGATTCTGGGTAGCTGTTCGACGCTGGAACCAATTCGACAGGGTGACGTGTTGACTTGCACGGAAAGCCAAACAAGTGGTCGTAGTTTGGGTGACGAATCGGCGTTCCCGCCGTCCGCTGTTTTGCGGGTGGTTGACGGGCCACAACGGGATTGGTTCCCGGATGATGACTTCTTTAACAGTCCGTTCAAAGTGAGCGCGGCGAGCAATCGGATGGGCCTGCGGCTGCTGGGTGAACCGCTTCTCAAACGCAACGCGGAGATGGTGTCGGAAGCCGTGGCGCCGGGCGCGGTGCAGGTGGCGAACGATGGCTTGCCGATCGTGTTGGGTGTCGATGGCCAAACCATCGGCGGGTACCCGAAGGTCGCCCACGTCATCCGTGCCGACCTTGATTTGCTGGCCCAATTGCGACCGGGCACGACGGTACGGTTTCAGCGTGTGACGTTTGACGAAGCGGAGATCGCCGCCCAAATTCGGGCGGCGATCCTGCGCGAATGGTTGCTGCGGTTGGCGTGCTAATCAGTCTTGGGCGTCGGGTTGTGACATGCCCTTGACAGTGGGCGGAAAGCCGAGCCAGTGCGTGATCCCTTGCAAGCGGGCACTCAGACTCGGGGTCGGTTTCGGTGATTCTTTCACCGTGACGGGTTGGGGTGGCACGGCTAATTTTGCCCCGAGACTGGCCCCCAACATGGCGCCGATCGCCGCGCCCTTCTTCGGTTCACCCGTCGCGTCCCCAATCAACGAACCAACGCCCGACCCGATCGCACTGCCAATCAC